>JABDEJ010000043.1 GCA_013287095.1 Bacteroidota bacterium
AACCCTTCGTATCCATTCTCTTTCAAAATATTTTGAAGTGCTGCAACACCTTCTTTCTCTACGGCAATCAACAATCCTCCACTTGTTTGAGGATCGGCCAGAATGGTTTTTTGAAAATCAGTTACGTTGCCAACAGCCTCGCCATAACTTTTCCAGTTTCGGGTTGTGCCCCCGGGGAAACAATTATTTTCGATATAATATTCAAGATCAGGAAGAAGTGGTAGTTTTTTAAAATCAATTTCTGCATGCACGCCACTACCTTCACACATTTCTTTTAGATGACCGGCGAGGCCAAAACCGGTGACGTCCGTCAACGCTGTAACTTCTTTCATACCACCCAAAATAGCTCCCAGTTTATTCAATTTGGTCATGTTTTTTATGGCAAGGATTTTATGTTCCGGTTTTAGCAACCCTTCTTTTCAGCAGTCGTATAAATTCCGATCCCTAACGGCTTGGTTAGGAACAAGGCATTGCCTGATTTAGCGCCGCTATTGGTTTTGATGTTATTAATTGGTACTATTCCATTTACCGCCAACCCAAATATCGGTTCAGGACTATCAATGCTATGTCCGCCTGCCAAAGGGATACCCGCTTCAGCACATATTTTCCGGCTTCCTTCAATCACTTTTGCAGCTACTTCGGGGGATAATTTATCAATCGGCCAGCCGAGGATGGCGATGGCCAATACCGGAGTTCCACCCATGGCATATACATCGCTGATGGCATTGGCAGAAGCAATTCTTCCAAAATCAAAAGCATCATCTACAATGGGCATAAAAAAGTCTGTGGTACTGATGAGCGCTGTTCCGTTGCCAAGGTCCATAACAGCCGCATCATCGCGGGTATTATTGCCCACAATCAGGTTTTTGAAATCGGGGAATGCTTCGTTTGAATGAAGGATTTTTCCCAGAACTTCAGGGGAGATTTTACATCCGCACCCAGCACCATGACTGTATTGGGTCAATTTTATTTCGGTCATTCTGTTTTAATTTTTGAATCGATATTTGCTGCAAATTTCTTTAGTTCTGTAGCAATTTTAGCAAAGTCTTTTTCTTCGGTTTTAAAAGTAGAAATAGTTTCAGGATCACGGCTTTTTAAACCATGTAAATAAGTCTTATCATAATATATCAACAAAATTCCGGCGGCTTCATAAGGATATTGTTATTAAGATAATCAATTACTTGTTTATAAGCCAATCCACCCAATCTTTTCTGGATCTTTTCGACAGATGCAATAAGTTCTGGTACAGGAAATTCACCGTATGTTAGCATGATATATTCAAGCCGGGTTTTAAATGGTAAATCGAGATTTATCACATGTGCCTCACGCATCTGGTTCCATGTTGATTCAGGAATTATTTTTTTACCAATACTACGACTTTCGTCCTCTATCCAAACTCTCATTTCAGGATCAATTTTTATCCACTCCATTGCCAGCTTGTTTTCAAAATGCTCCTGGCTGCAATTTTCGCTTTCGCCAATGGTTCCAAATGCCGAACCTTTATGATGGGCAAGTGCTTCGAGATCAATAATCTGTTCGCCTGATGCAGATAATTCCTTTAATCGGGGTTTTGCCGGAACCCGTTTTGCCACCGAGAATGAGTACATTTTTTTTAGTATCAAAAGATGATAAAGCATAATTTCGAAAAGCCTTATATCCTCTTTTCAGCGTATATACTTCAAATCCGTAAAGGTCAAATAACCATGCCATACCGCCGCTTCGCATCCCACCCCGCCAGCAATACAAAAACAATTTATTTGATTCTCCAGCAAGGGCTTCGGCTTGTTTTACAAACTCCTTCATTTTAGGGCCGGTGATTTCAAGGCCTTTAAGAATAGCGGGTTGGCGTCCAATCTGTTTATAGATCGTCCCAATAATCGCACGTTCTTCATCAGAAAATAAGGGAAGATTTTTCGCCTCAGGGATATGGCCTTTTTCAAATTCGGCAGGTGTACGTACGTCTATGAGAGCCCCATCCTTAAAGCTTGAAATAAATTCATTTATGGGCAAATATTTCAATAAATCGTAAACTTTAATTGATCATTGGTCATTGATCATTTCTCATCTCAACCTGTCTGCCGATTTTACAATCTTAACATCTTTGGCAATGCCGAGGCTGGCTAAAAACAAAAGAATAGGGGAGATAAAGGGTATTGACATCCCAATTCCATAATGGTCGTTAGTACTGTTGATGAGTCCACTGGCTTGTTTCACTGCATATATCAAAACGCCTATATAGATAAGGCTAAATAAAATAAGATAACGTGTAAGCCTTAACTGGTTGTGTCTGGCAGTGAAAAGTCCTATAGCAACGATCGTTAATGCAATAATAACGATATCTAATGTATTGAGAACAACTGTTAAGCGTCCAACCGATCCGGGGGTTCTGTCAACAACTGTGATATTGGCATTGACTTCGTTTTGTTTAAATTCTATGGTTTGAGGGCCTTTAAGCGGGTCTATTTGGGGGCCTGTTCCATTATAGATCGGTGCAAAAAACATGGCAACACAAATGCCAACAACCAATAACAAATAAACAGTCTGTATTCGCTGAATCATGATAGTACTTATAAATTCGATGCAAGTTAAGGCATTTCCGGGCAACTCATATTAATAAACCTGTAACCAGCTAAGAGGATTCCTACACGCAAAACATCGTACCTTTGCAGCAATATTACAAAAAGTAAAGTATGGAATCCGTTTATGTCATTGATGCTGTCCGCACGCCCATAGGCAAATATGCCGGGACTTTAAGCGTCGTAAGGCCAGACGATCTCGCCGCATTGGTTATAAAAGCAGTTCTGGAACGCAACCCTAAGATCAATCCGGAGCAAATAGAGGAAGTTGTTCTGGGTGCTGCAAACCAGGCCGGAGAAGACAACAGGAATGTGGCAAGAATGGCGCTATTATTAGCAGGATTACCAGTTTCGGTGGCGGGAGTTACTGTCAACAGGTTATGTGCATCTGGTTTACAAGCGATAATGGACGCTTCCAAATCTATCATGACCGGTAACGGCGGAATCTATATTGCAGGCGGTGTTGAAAACATGAGCCGCGCACCTTTTGTGATGAACAAATCAGAAACGCCTTTTGATAAGAATTTGAAGATATTCGATACTTCCCTGGGCTGGCGTTTTACCAACCCGAAACTGGCTGATATGTATTACCCGTATTCTATGGGTGAAACGGCAGAGAATGTCGCTGAAAAATATAAAATATCAAGGGTTGAGCAGGATGAATTTGCTTTGAGAACCCAGGAAAAATACCAGGCTGCACACGAAGCCGGAAAATTTGATAATGAAATTATCCCGGTGCCTGTTCCACAAGCAAAAGGAGAACCGGTTATGTTTACCAAAGACGAGCAACCACGACTGTCACCTATGGATAAATTGGCTGCTTTGAAACCGGTTTTTAGAAAAGATGGAACCGTTACAGCCGCCAATGCTTCGGGTTTGAATGATGGCGCTGCTGCACTGTTTCTCGTGAGCGAAAGTGTGATGAAAGAACTGGATTTGAAACCATTGGCGAGGGTGGTAAGTTTTGCCGCTGCCGGGGTAGATCCTGCCTATATGGGCATCGGGCCGGTTCCTGCAACCAGGAAAGCGCTTCAACGAGCTGGATTAAAGGTTGAAGATATTGATTTAATAGAACTCAATGAAGCATTTGCTTCCCAATCCATAGCCTGTATCCGGGACCTGGGATTAAACACGGATATTATTAATGTAAACGGTGGCGCCATTGCCATCGGTCATCCTCTTGGCTGTAGTGGTGCCAGAATAAGTACCACATTAATCTATGAAATGCAAAAACGTGACAATGTACGATATGGCTTGGCTACCATGTGCATAGGCGTAGGGCAGGGAGCTGCGGTGATATATGAGAAAGTGTAAATCAGGGGTTAGGGGTTAGGCGTTAGGTATTAGTTACAAAACCGCAAGTCCTGTTTTTCTAATATCAAAAATCTCATCTTGTGTCAGTCCTTTGGCGCATGTTTGATAATCATGATAAGACACTTCAAAAACGGCGACATCTTCATCATCACTGTCTTCAATAATAGTATCCAGCAGGCAGGAGTTGTGGGTGGTTATAAAAAACTGGTTTTCTTTTGATCCTGCAATGGCCTTCGCTATATCCGTTATAAATGAAGGGAATAGGCGGTTTTCCGGTTCTTCAAGCAAGAGTATTGAATTTGTATTTGATTTGATGGCGGCAAGGTAAAATATCATTCTTTGCAGGGTATCCGAAGTCAATGAATAAGGATAGGTCCATGCAAAGTTTTCCATTCTCTTTTGAACTTCTATATTGTTTTCACCGATGCGCAACACAAAATTCAGTCCGTATTCTTTGAAATAGTTGGAAATCTCATCCCTTAACGATTTATTAGTCAAAACAATAGAAGGCAAATTGTTCCCGCAAGGGGGAGTCAGATACAAATAGTGTTGTCCCATATTGAAACTGGAATTAAAAAACACATATTTTTTTACCGGATTTTCTGTGGCATTGTTCCCTGATGGCTTCTCTGGCATGTTTCCATCTTCGCCGATATTCAGGAAAGAAGTCATTTTATAAAAATAATTATCATCCTTTTCTTTCAGGGCCCGATGAAAGGCATCTTTGGATGCAGCGTTTAAATATCCCTTGATAATATTTGGATCGCCCGAAGAAAAGTACCAGTAATAGTTATTCCCTTTGTTGATGATCGCCGTTTCAGTATTGGTAATGATTTCTATAGGTTCATTTATTTCGTTGTCATAAAACAGGTTGCTGAATTTTTCATACCTGATAAAATCCTTGAGCAAATAATTTTTGTTAAGATCATATGGCGCACAGAAAAGTGACAAAGCTTCCAGGATATTCGATTTCCCGGTATTGGGTTTGCCAACGAAAATATTAATGCGTTTGCATTTTATTTCCAAATCCTTGACCGACTTAAAATTCCTGATATGAAGGTCTGTAATGAAGTTATCCATAACAGTGGGTTTTTGAGGATAACAAAGAAGAGGAAAGATAGTTAAGAATTAGACGGCTTTTTTTCAATCTTTTACAAGATACCGCCAATGCACTGTCTTAAATCCGCATTAGCCGATATCAGCAAAGTTTGAACCCCGGCTTTTTTCCCGGCTTCAATGTCCCTGTCTGTATCGCCGATAAACCAGGATTGGGAGGCATCTATATCAAATCGTGCTATGGCTTTTTCGAGCATGAGGCTATCGGGTTTCCGGCAGATACAGGCGGATGTGGTTGGATGATGCGGGCAATAATAGAATTCTTTGATGTCAATATTTTCTTTCGCGAAATAACCTTTCAGCCCTGCATGGATTTCTTCAACCCGTTCATGGGTAAATAATCCCCTGGCTATACCTCCCTGGTTGGTGATCACAATAAAAATATAGCCTTTTTTTGCCAGCTCCCGTAAAGACTCGGCAATTCTGTGAACCATTGTGATATCTGCGGGTAAATAGTTATAATCGCCGCGTTCGGTAATGATGACCCCGTCGCGATCTAGAAATATGGCCTTATTCATGCATATCTTTTTAGCGGGTTTTGCCTTGTTATCCGCTAAAATTCAAAACTATTCATAATTTCGTACAAAATATCCCACATTGTCAGATAAGATTGTCATTATCCCTACTTATAACGAAAGGGAAAATATTGAAAAGATCATACAAGCGGTTATGGATTTGCCTGTTGAATTCGACCTGCTTATAGTTGATGACAGTTCTCCTGATGGTACTGCCGATATTGTGAAAAACCTCCAGGCCAATAAATTCCAGAGAAGGTTGTTTATTGAGGAGAGAAAGGGAAAGTTGGGATTAGGTACCGCGTATATTCATGGATTTCATTGGGCGATCGATAGGAAATATGAATATATCTTCGAGATGGATGCCGACTTTTCGCATAATCCTCTTGATCTCATAAAACTATATGAAGCCTGCAGGGATGGGGCGGACATGGCCATTGGTTCACGCTATGTGAAAGGGGTAAATGTGGTCAACTGGCCCATGGGCAGGGTGATCATGAGCTTCTACGCTTCCAAATATGTGCAGACCATTACAGGCATGAATATCAAAGATACTACGGCCGGTTTTATCGGCTATCACCGTAGGGTTTTGGAAACCATTGACCTTGATAATATCAAATTTAAAGGCTATGCATTCCAGATAGAGATGAAGTTTACGGCCTGGAAACATGGGTTTAAGATCGTTGAAGTGCCGATCATCTTCACCGACCGCAGCGAAGGCACGTCCAAAATGTCTAAAGGGATTTTTAAAGAGGCTGTCATCGGCGTTATCCAGATCAAGCTTAAGAGCTTTTTCAAAAAGTACCAAAAAACTGCATAAATATAGCCTCATCCTTAAAAACAATTCCTTGCTCTCGCAACGACCTCCCAAGGGAGAAGGTTATTGGTAGATCTTTTATATTAATGCTAATTTTGCATTCATGATCCAACCACGTTTTCTAATTGAGGTTGCCAACCAGGTCAGCACTGATCTGAAGCAGGTAGGCACCGATCTGCAAAAGGTTCCGGCAGTTACCACATTTGAAAAATATACAGAACATGCTAAAAAGCTCGTTTTGGAATATGGTCCCAGGACTGTTCTTGCTTTTGTGGTCCTGGTTCTGGGCTGGTGGCTGATCCGTATTGTTGTTAAAGGACTTGAAAGGGTGATGGCAGTCAGGGACATAGACCCCACACTCAGGCCTTTTCTAAGAAGTCTTTTGTCCATATCGCTCAAAGTAATGCTGCTTTTGAGTGTTGCTTCTCAAATTGGTATCCAGACCACGTCATTTGTGGCGGCGCTTGGTGCAGCTGGATTGGCGATTGGTCTGGCACTACAAGGAAGCCTGGCCAATTTTGCCGGCGGAATTTTGATATTGACTTTTAAGCCATTTAAAGTGGGCGATTTTATTGGCGCACAGACTTTCGAAGGCAAAGTATCAGAAATACAGATATTATATACGATTCTCAATACGGCTGATAACAAAAAGGTGGTCATCCCGAACGGACTCCTTTCAAATAATAGCGTAGTGAATTTCAGCGCCAATGAAAACCGTCGCGTTGATCTCAAGATCAATGTAGATCCTGGGAGTAATCTATCCAAAGCCAAGGAGATCATTAAAAATGTAGTGGAGTCCAACTCGTTGATTATAAAAGACCCGGAACCCATTATCGGGATACATGATCTTACGGACAGTTCGATGACTTTTGTTTGCTGGATATGGGTAAAGAAGGATGATTATCTTACTGTAAAACACCAGGTACAGGAAATGATCAAAATTGAATTCGATGAGGCAGGGATCAAGTTGCCGAGTGCGATGACGATTGTACAGATGGCGCCAGCGGCCTGAGTTGCCCTGACCCTAAAGGGAACATCAGATAGTTTGACGGAATAATTTCCGATTATAAGTATTGAATGAAAGAATCAAAATTGAACACTCTTAGGTTCCCTTTAGGGTCAGGGCTATGGCGGCAAAAACGCTCAATAAATTTTCCCTTTAGGGTCAGGGCACACTTCTATACATTTTGTGAATAAATTCCTATTCAAAACTTTAACAAGGCGGCGTTTTTTATACGACTTTTGCACTAAGATAAATGAATTTGAGGGTTCTTGAACATCTGAGGCCTTTGAAGCATTAAATAATAACGATATAACCGTCCTGACCAGCTATATGGCCGACATTCAATCTGAAACTTTTACGGTAAGCCAGCTCGAAGAAATGAGCGAGTTGCTCAGGGCCATTGCACACCCGCTCAGGATTATGATCATAGATCTGCTCAAAGATGGCAAGCAGCTTACGGTCACGCAGATACAGAAAGAACTTCATATTGAGCAAGCCGTGGCATCTCACCATCTCATTATTTTGAAAAACAAGGATGTTCTGGATGCCCACCGGAGCGGTAAAACTATTTTGTATTATCTTAGGAATGAATATATCAGCCGCATTGTGAACGAAACAAGACAAGCAGTGTAGAAGTAAATAATAATCACACACTATCATGAGCGAAATGAAAGACTTAAGTCCTGATGAATTCGGGAAATCCATGCGGGCGCATCCCCAAGCTGTTTTACTGGATGTAAGAACGCCTGAAGAATTTGAAGAGGGACATTTGCCGGGCGCCTTAAATATAGATATCAGGGGATATGATTTCCACGAGCAGGTTGAAACCCTGGATACATCCAAAGCCTATTTTGTGTATTGTCGCAGCGGGGGCCGCAGTACTGCCGCCTGCAAATTCATGTCCAGTAAAGGTTTTTCTGAAGTATATAACCTCTCAGGTGGAATATTGGCCTGGGAAGGGGAGGTGGAGTAAATTTGAGGCGTCAGGCATTAGGGGTTAGGCGTTAGTCCCTCCGGGTGATGGCAGATAATCCTGATAAATGTCTTCCTTTTCATCATTCCAGAATTCAAGGCCTTCGGTTTGAGATGAGAAATCTCTTAGCTCGCTGTCTTCGTTTATTTCTTCAACAAAAGTTACGATTACCTTGAATTTCTTCTCTTTAGGCGTTTTTTCAAGGAACTTCACATGCTTACCGTCAAATATTCCTTTGATTGCTAACATTTCGATGATTTTATATTTCAAAGATAAGAGATATCAAAAGAAATTGGTTCCTTTTGGAAATTTTGAGACGTTCCTCTTTTTCAAAAAAGTGGAACGTCTGGCTAAGCCCCTGACCCCTAAAGGGGGGACTTATAACAGTTAAACTTCGCAAAAAATTCTTAGAATAATTTCCGTCAAACTGTGAGCGATTCCCCTTTAGGGGTCAGGGGCTTATCGAAAGAATGATTTTATCTAAGATTGTTGGACACGATTTTTCTCGGTGCATGAGGTTGTCGAAGGAGCGCATTTATTAAAATCCCCTCCTATGCTTCAGAGAGCCATTTACTTCTTATTTAATTTTTTATACAATATTTTCTGTGGAGGCAATGTTGCAGTTTGCCATTTTTTATTTTCAAATTCTTCCCAACTAATGTATTGTAATAATTCTCCGCTGAGAAGGTACTTGCTTCTTCCCTTTATTACTTCCCTTTTTTCTCCTGGTAAATCTGTTGCTAAATCAATTTCAATTAAATAAACTGTGTCATTTTTTCGTTGATATTTTCCAGAAAAAGGATAACTCATTTCACAGTCGTAATCCTCATAGGTGCTGTCGGTTTCAAAATCAATATAACTAATGCATCCTTCGGCAACTTTATGTTCCCATTTGGTATTTTTTAATGGATTTGGAGTGTTTTTCTCAATTGTTCTACAAGACAGTAACAGAAGAAGTAATGGTATGTAATTCATTGCTATTTGGATTTTGAATTCTTTAATTTTGGTTGAGATCGGGAACAATAGGGACTCTTTCTCCTTCCCTTCCTCCTTCTGTTCTATTCCACCTCAAAATACATTCGATAAAACTTCTTATCCAATTCTGCTTCTCCAGAAAGATCATCAGATATTCGCCCTTTGGAGGACACGGTGATTCGGCCCGTTTGTTCTGATACCACTATTGCCATGGCATCGGTCTGTTCGGCCACGCCAAGTGCGGCACGGTGGCGGAGACCATATTCAACAGACAAGTTCGATAATTCAGAAACGGGAAGGATGCAGGATGCCGCTTTAATGCGGTTTTTGATCATGATCACAGCCCCGTCGTGGAGTGGGTTTTGTTTGTAAAAGATAGATTCGAGGAGTTTGGAGGTCATTTCCCCATCAATCATTACACCGGTAGAAATAAAAAAACGTAGTTCTGAGGATCGTCCCAAAACAATAATCGCTCCCGTCATTGTAGCGGAGAAATGCCTGCAGGCTGTGGCAAGTTCTTCAAAATTGATCTCAGAAGTATAGGCAGTGCGCCAGTTCCAGGGCAATAAAGAGCGCATGGGTTTGGCAGGATCGGTACCACGCGTTCTTCCGATCAATAGTAACGCCCTGCGTATTTCCTGTTGAAAAACAATCAGCAAGGCAATGGCGCCCACTCCGATAAACTGATACAAAATAGTTGTTAGCAGCTTCATGCTCAACGCCCTGACGATAAACCAGATGACATAAATACTCAGGAAACCAATAAAGATATTGAAGGCAATACTACCTTTTACAATACGGTAAAGCCCGTAAATAAGGAATGCCACCAGCAGGATATCAACAAAATCCAGCAGGCGGAAGGTCAGGAATCCTATTTCAAACAGTTTCACGGTAGAAATTTATGACTTTTAGCGTTTCCACAGCTTCTTTTACATCATGCACTCTCAATATATCTGCCCCACCCAGTCGCGCGAGGGTATTTACAGCAATGGTTCCGGTCAATGCATTTTCAGGTTTGGTCTTCAATAATTTATTGATCATGGATTTGCGGGATGCCCCGGCTAGAATGGGTTTGCCCAATATCCGGAGCAGATCCAGATGCTTGAGCAACTGAAAATTATGCTCCAACGTTTTCCCAAATCCAAAACCGGGATCAACAATAATATCATGCACGTCAAGTTCTGTAAGTTTTTCAATTTTAAAGCTCAGGTATTGGATCACTTCTTTGACTACATTTTCATAATGCGGCTCAGTTTGCATGTCTTTAAAAGTACCCTGCTTTTGCATGATAATATATGGAACCTGCAGCCTGGCAACAGTTTCAAACATTTCGGGGTCACCTTCTCCGGCTGTAACGTCATTGATGATGGCAGCGCCAGCTTTTATGACCTGCTCGGCTACTTTTGCACGAAAACTATCTATGGAAATAATCGCTTCCGGGAATTGAATTGCAATACTTTCGATGATTGGGATAACTCTTTTTAATTCTTCATCCTCACTCACTTCATCTGCCCCCGGCCTGGTCGAAAATCCACCGATGTCAATAAAATCAGCGCCATCATGCAGCATTTTTTCAACCTGGGATAGTTGAGTATCTATGCTACTGAACTTACCTCCATCAAAAAAGGAATCTGGTGTTACATTCAGGATACCCATAATGCGCCCCTGGCTCAGATCAATAAGCTTTCCCTTGCAATTGATGGTTTTTTTCACCGGAATAAGGTCAAAACTGTCAGGCATCGTTATATTTGCTAGCTGAAACGAGGTTGTAAAATTAAAGGCTCTTGAGCAAAATACGAGGATTTGTTCTTTTTAACTTTGCGTTCTTTGCGAAAACCTTCGCGTCCTTTGCGTGAGATTTTTCCACGCAAAGAACGCAAAGAAGAAAAACCGCAAAGAGCGCAAAGAAAAGAGAAATATTAAATTAGAAAAATTGTCCCAGCAAACTACCACTGAATATAAAGCCCAGATAGCACTCTGCAGGGAGATCTTTGTGAAAAAGAACTCTGATTATGGCCCATCCTGGCGTATTCTAAGGATTCCATCCCTTATAGACCAGGTTTTCATCAAGGCCCAACGACTCAGGAGCATTGAAGAAAAAAAACAACAAAAGGTTGAGGAACGCATTGAAAACGAGTACTATGGGATTATTAATTATTGTATCATAACCCTGGTACAATTACAATTAGGTGAATCATTTGAACTGAATAACCAAAACGAGCAGTTACTAAAACTCTATGACGAAAAGGCGAACCAGGCTGAGGAACTCATGGAAAGCAAAAACCATGATTACGGCGAAGCCTGGAGGCAAATGTATGTCAGTTCCTTCACGGATCTGATCTTATCCAAGCTGCTCCGCATCAAACAAATTATACAGAATGATGGTAAAACATCCGTTTCGGAAGGCATTGATGCTAACCTTTTTGACATGATAAACTACGCTATTTTCGCGTTAATACGGCTTAATGAAACTTCTTAAGTCACGAAAACGTATTGCCGATAATAAAAATGAGTTACGTATTTTTGAAACTGAAATTGCCGAATCTAAAATAGGAATATGAAAAAAATCATCGTTAACCTCTGCAGGGTGCTTGTCGGGGTACTATTCATTTTTTCAGGTTTTGTAAAGGCGGATGATCCGCTGGGGTTTTCTTACAAACTCGGTGAATATTTTGATGCTTTTGGTATCGATAAGTTCTTTCCGGATCCATCTTCCATCTATTTGTCTATGCTGATCTGCGTTTTTGAGATGTTTGTGGGTATATGCCTGCTTATAGGCGTATTCCGCAATTTCGCTTCATGGATGTCCTTACTTATGATCGTCTTTTTCGGTTTCTTAACATTTTACACGGCCTGGTTCAATAAAGTGACCGAGTGCGGTTGTTTTGGTGACGCCATACCCATGACAGCATGGCAATCTTTTTATAAGAACGTGGTTCTGTTTGTTTTGATTCTTCCATTTTTCTTTAACAGGCATTATATCACCCCCATTTTCCCGCTTCGGCCTGCCCGAACCGTTGCCATTTCGCTGCTTCTGGCTTCGCTGCTTTTTACCATGTACGCCTATTATTATCTACCCCCTATTGATTTCAGGCCTTATGCTTCTGGAAAAGATATCAAAAAAGAGATGGAAATACCTGCTAATGCCCCCAAAGACAGCGTGATCATGACATTCGTGTATAAAAACAATAAAACGGGCGCTGACAGGGTCATCAGCATGGATGATCTTACCAAAATGGATTCCCTTGGAAGACTTGACCTGGAAAAGAATTTCACTTTCAAAGACAGAAGAGATAAGGTCGTAAGAGAAGGTTATAAACCACCGATACATGATTTTTCTATCCAGAGCCAGGATAGCGATGTCACCAAATCATTTCTGTCAGAAAAAGGATACAGGCTCATGATCGTGCAGTATGATATTGAAAAATCAGCATCACGTTTTCAACCTGAACTGAACAAACTTGTGCTTGATCTTATGAAAGACGGTAAAGTAAAAATATGGCCTTTGTCAGGTTCCGCTGTGACCCTGAACGAAAAATATAAGAAAGAGAATGCGGTTCCATACACCTATTATTCTTCGGATGTCACTGTATTAAAGACCATTGTACGGTCAAATCCGGGTCTGGTATTGTTTCACGATAATGTGGTGTTGCATCAATGGCCTGCAACTGCACTGCCGACTGCAAGCTCAGTGGAAAACTTTATGAAATGAGTTTTTTTATTGTCAGGAGATTGGTTTCCGGGTTCCTGGTTATAGCGGGTATTGTTCTTGTGGTGTTTTTCCTGTTCATGGTTTTGCCGGGTGATCCTGCGAGGCTCACTTTAGGACAACGATCGGATATATCTACACTGCAGGCAGTTAACAAAGAATTCGGGCTCGACAAACCAAAGGGTATCCAGTTGCTTGAGTATCTTAACGATCTTTCACCTTTATCTTACAACGAGTTGAGCCATGAAAACCAGGCAAAATATCACTATGTTGCTTTGGTAAAAATGAATGGAGCAATGGGTCTCGTTTTGAAATGGCCTTATCTGCGAACCTCTTACCAAACCCGGCAAAAAGTATCTGATATTCTGATAGAAGCGTTGCCGAATACGGCTGTGCTGGCGTTTGCCGCATTTATGATTGCAACTGTTTTTGGTATATTAATTGGGCTGCTGGCAGCTATTTACAGAGGCTCGGTCTTCGAGAATATCATCATGGTGATAGCTAATATTGGCATCTCCATTCCATCTTTTTTTGCGGCAATCATTATTGCCTGGATATTCGGTTTTGTGCTTTCAAAATACACGGGACTAAGTATGACAGGTTCTCTTTATGATGTAGATCCTTTTGGCGGGAAATATTTGAAACTTCAAAACCTGATTTTACCGGCCATTGCACTTGGCGTTCGGCCATTGGCCATAATAGCGCAGCTTACCCGTTCCAGTATGCTCGATGTATTGAACAATGATTATATGCGCACCGCAAAGGCCAAGGGTCTCGGCAAGGCCGCTATCGTCATTCGGCATGGGCTTCGTAATGCCCTTAATCCTGTACTGACGGCTGTCTCAGGCTGGTTGGCTTCTTTGATGGCTGGCGCATTCTTTATCGAGTACATTTTCGGGTGGCGCGGACTTGGTAAAATAACAGTGGATGCCTTATTAACTTCAGATCTACCGGTGGTGATGGGCTCTGTTCTATTTATCGGACTTATTTTTGTGCTTGTAAATATATTTGTTGACGTCCTATATGGCGTTTTGGATCCCCGTGTAAGAGTAAACTAAACAATTACCAACCCAAATTTCAAATTTAAAATTTCCTGTTTCAATATGAAAATATACATTATCGGTTTTATGGGCAGCGGCAAAAGCACTTATGGTAAGGAGCTTGCCGAGGCAATGGGTTATGATTTTATGGACCTGGATACCGAAATTGAGAAACAAGCCAAATCAACTATTGATGCCATTTTTACTGAAAAAGGCGAAGATTTTTTCCGGAAATTGGAACGTGAAATGCTTTTAAAAACCGTTGATCTGGATGATGTTGTGATTGCTACAGGCGGCGGTACACCTTGCTTTTCTGATAATATGAAATGGATGAACGAAAACGGGGAACCCGTATATCTAAAACTCTTTGAACCAGAATTGAAAAAGCGCCTTGAACCCGTGATGGCTCACCGTCCTTTGCTCAAAAATATTGACCCCGATGATCTTGATAATTTCATTTACAAAACCCTTCGTGCCCGTTCCCTATATTATCATCAGGCCAAGGTTGTTGTTGAACCGATGTTGTTGAAGGCGGAAGATTTGGCGGGGGTGTTGAGGCAGTAAGGGGTTTTCAAAAAACCTGTTTTGTTCATCAATTCCACGTTTTAAAAAAAATCCATCTTATGCATTTGCCCTTTTTCAAAAAAATAACTTTTACTTTGCCAAACATGAAAAGATCAACTTGTTAATACGGTCAAAGTAAAAAGCCTGGGGTTAAGTTTATAAATTTCATTACTTCGCTACCTGTTGCCCTTTAAACGAAGAGGCAACGGGTTTTGTTTGATTTTATTATTTGTTGGTTTCATAAAATCAATGAATAACTATGAGAAATATGCTAGTTTTTTGCTTCGCTTTGCTTGGCAGCTACAGCGCATCCGCCCAAACCGTTTCACCCCAGGTACTTAACGCCACAGGTACCACAACGTCCTTAAAAACCATGGAACTTAGCTGGTCGGTCGGCGAACCGGCAACTGCCACGCTAAGTACTTCAGGGACAATTCTTACCCAGGGCTTTTTGCAGCCTGATGTACGGGTACACAACAGCAGCATTGAAACGATCAATGTTTCAAGTGACATTTCTGTTTTCCCAAACCCGGTACATGATCATCTCTATATGACAGAAAGCAGAGATGTTGTAGAAACAATGTCCTTGTACAATGCATTGGGGCAGCGGATTATCGAACAAAAGTTCGATAGCCAGGCCCTGGATATGTCGCCCTTAAAGCCGGGAATCTATTTCATCAATCTTGTCAGCTATGGCCAAAAGGAAGTCCACACATTTAAGATCATCAAATACTAATAAATTAAAATATTGAAGATTAAAGGATTAAAAAATTTATCTATGAAATATTTACATACTTTAACACTTTCGCTCTTCGCACTTTCGCTCTCTATCTCTGCCCTTGCACAGGCCCCTCAGTTGTTAAACTATCAGGCTGTGGCGCGGAACAATTCAGGGATTATTCTTCCGAACAAATCATTAGGGATACGGATTTCTGTCCACGATGCTACTGCAACGGGAACTGTCGTGTACCAGGAAACCTTTTCTCCCAAAACCAATACGCTTGGCCTGTTTACACTAAATATTGGAAATGGAACTCCCGTAAGTGGAACTTTTGCCGGAATTGATTGGTCTTCGGGCAGTAAATTCCTCCAGGTGGAAATGGATTCAACCGGAGCAAGCAATTACACGGACATGGGTACCACGCAACTCCTTTCTGTGCCTTATGCATTGTATGCAGGCAAGGCAGGGAACAGGCCGATAGCTGGAAATGGTATTAAAATAAGCAATGACTCAATCACCAATACATCGCCCGACCAGGTTGTAAATCTTACCGGTGATGGAACAACAACAATAACAGGGACTTATCCTAATTTTAATATTCACAGTGACAGCGCCACTACTTATACAAACGGTATTGGCCTTAATCTTTTGGGAACCCAGTTTTCAGCCAAAAATACAAGTGCGATATGGAACGCAGACCTGCTTCAGGGTAATAAAATTTCCACAATAAATCCTTCCGGAAATCAGGTACTTAAATGGAATATCTATACCGGAGCGTGGACGCCTTCTACTGACAGTACAACCATTTATACTGGTGGAAATGGGATAAATGTTTCAGGTAGCACCATAAATGGAGCGTATGTGGGAGGTAATGGCATAAATATAAGCGGTGATACTATTATTAACACTTTGCCTGATCAGGTCATATCATTGAGCGGAACAGGAACCACCAAAGTAACAGGTAATTACCCAAATTTCACGATACATGGAGACAGCGCTGCGAAATATACCAATGGTTTGGGGCTCAACCTGACAGGGACTCAATTTTCAGCTCAGAATACCAATGCTATTTGGAATGCAAACGAGCTGCAGGGCAATAATATATCCAGTGCTACCCCATCAAATAAACAAGTATTAAAATGGAACAGCAGTACAAGTAAGTGGGAGCCTTCAACTGACAGTACAACTACTTATAACGCAGGAACGGGCATCAGTATAAATGGTACTACGATCAATGGTGCCTACACAGCAGGAATAGGTATTAACATAACAGGATCAACTATAAAAGGAACTTATAGCGCTGGTCCGGGTATCAGCATTTACGGGCCCTCCATTAGCGGGGCCTACAGAGGCGGAACAGGGATAACCATTGATAGTGGATCAATAATTAACTCATATTGGACAGCATCGGGCAAAAATTTAAGCAATAATAACACTGGCAATATAGGAATTAGAACCACCAGCCCGACAAGCCTCCTTTCAGTTGGCACTGGATCGCCATTCCAGGTTGATAGCAATGGGAATATTTTAAAGATCAATGACGTCCCCACTTCATTCCCTTTATCGCAAGGGGCAAGCGGCCAGGTACTTGTCAATAATGGAAGTGGTGTCCTTAGTTGGGCAACACCATCTGGTTCAACTTTTTCAGCCGGAAAAGGCATATCCTTCAGCGGAACAACCATTAATTCAGATTGGACGACTACAGGATCCAATATTTCTAATAACAATACAGGAAATGTCGGAATAGGGAAATCACCTTCTTACAGCCTGGATATAAAAGGTCCTGTAAATGCAGATTCGTTAATGCTTAATGACACTACCATAATTAGCACCAAAGGGATAAACAATTTATTTATTGGGGCTCTGTCAGGAGACAAAAACAGCGGATATGAGAATCAATTCTTTGGATTTCAAGCCGGTTATTCAAATACAACTGGGACTAACAACTATTTTGAAGGCTACCAGGCAGGCTATTCCAACACTACAGGTTATTCCAATCAATTCCAAGGGTATCAGGCTGGTTATCATAATACAACAGGTAGAACTAATCTTTTTTTTGGCACTCAGGCAGGTTTTTATAATACAACTGGTCAAGGGCTGTTTTTTGTAGGTGGTCAGGCAGGTTATCAAAATACTTCCGGTACTTATAATCATTTTTGCGGGTCAGGGGCTGGTTTTGCAAATTCCACAGGCAGTTCCAATTTTTTTGAGGGATATTTAGCGGGTTCAAGTAACATAAAAGGATCAAATAATTATTTTAGCGGAATAGAAGCTGGATTGAACTCAACTTCTAGTAATAATCAGTTCGAGGGAAATGCTGCTGGAGCATTAAGCGCAGGTCAATCAAATTATTTTAGCGGCAATAGCTCTGGTTATCGAAATATTGGCTCACAAAACACTTTTATTGGAGACAGTACAGGATACAATAATGCAGGGAGCGGCAATTTATTTATAGGTTACAAGGCCGGCTTATATAGTACTTTTAGCAAGGATCATTTTGTTGGATATGAAGCAGGGTATTGGAATTTAGAGGGAAGTATAGATGAATTTGAGGGTTATCAGGCCGGATATAATAATTTATACGGAAATAATAATTTCTGCATTGGGTTTAGTGCCGGATATGAGAATAATAATGGGAATGATAACTATTGTTCAGGGAACTACGCGGGCTATGCCAACCTGCAAAACAACAATCAATTTGAAGGAAATTTTGCAGGATATAGCGATATTACAGGATACTCCAATTATTTCAGCGGCAATAGTGCCGGGTATTCAAATATGTATGGAATCCAAAATGTTTTTATTGGAGATAGTGCCGGATACTCAAATACTACCGCTTCATTCAATCTTTTTGAGGGCTACTACGCAGGACTAAAAAATACCATAGGCGCATCTAATGTATTTATTGGCTATTTTTCAGGATATTCAAATTTAACCGGATCTAAAAATTATTTCTCTGGCTATCGTGCAGGGTATTCCAATACTACTGCAAATGACAATCAGTTTGATGGGTATAATGCCGGGTTTGCAAATACCACCGGATATAGTAATTATTTCAATGGCAATAGTGCAGGGTATGAAAATACCACAGGCCTTCAGAATTTATTCATCGGCGACAGTTCTGGATATTCAAATTTAACCGGATCTAAAAATTATTTTGTTGGTTTTCATGCAGGATATTCCAACACCACTGCTGGTAATAATCAGTTTGAAGGATATAATACAGGGTTTTCCAATACGACCGGATATAGCAACTACTTCAATGGCAATAGTGCAGGTTTTAAAAACACTTCAGGTTTTCAGAATTTATTCATCGGTGATAGTTCGGGTTATTCAAATACAACGAGTTCTCAAAACCAATTTGCCGGCTATCAGGCAGGTTATTCAAATACCACAGGCAGCAAGAATCAATTTGACGGATATAAATCCGGTAATAAAAATACCACAGGTAATAACAATCAATTTCATGGATGGGAAGCCGGATATGCAAATACTACCGGTGACAGCAACCTGTTTATAGGCACGGATGCCGGTACTTCTAATACAACAGCAAACAATAATCAATTTGTGGGCTACAATGCCGGCACTGCCAATACTACCGGGAATAACAATCAATTTGACGGATACTTTGCGGGCTATAATAATAGCAGTGGGAAGTTTAATTATTTTGCAGGCAATAGGGCAGGTTACGCAAATACCACGGGTTATCAAAATACTTATATCGGCGACAGTGCGGATGGTTCTGTAGCAACGTTATCCAATGCTACCTCAATTGGGTTTCATGCAAAGGTTGGGAAAAGCAATACAGTGACGATTGGGAATAAATATGTCACGGCCTGGGCTTTTGGATTGTCAAATACAGCCTCAGGTCACGCCCTTGAGGTAGGTGACTCATCAATAAACGGCAATGGCGCTTACCTCACCACAGGTGGTACCTGGACAAATGCAAGCGACCGGAACAAAAAGGAAAACTTTACAGCTCTGGATAGCAGGGTAATCCTTGATAAGATATGCGCACTGCCCATCACCCAATGGAACTATAAAGGCACCCCAGCATACAACACTCATATTGGCCCTATGGCCCAGGACTTTTACAAATTGTTCCACACAGGTGACGACAGCCTGGCCATATCGAGCATAGACCCGGCGGGTGTGGCGCTTATAGGCGTACAGGAACTGAAAAAAGAAAATGAGGAACTTCAAAAAGAAAATAATGAATTAAAATTGCAAGTGGAAAAACTTCATCATGAAAACACTTCTATCAGGGGAACCACAGATCAGCTTGTAAAAGAAGTAGCAGAAATAAAAAGTGCGCTTAAAAATGGGAATTTAGATAAAGCAAGTACAACTATATCAGAGAAATAGGGAGTTTTCTGGTCATTGACCATTGATCATTGACCATTGATCATTTCTTAAACCCCAGTATCTTCATCATATCCTCTGGTGATTGTTTGTCTGCGAATACCTTATAGGTGAATTCGCCTTTTTTGTTGAGGTCTATAAGGACATGTTTTGGAGCTGGAATAAGGCAATGCTGTATGCCACCATATCCGCCCAGGCTTTCCTGGTATGCGCCGGTATGGAAAAAGCCAATGTATAGTTTTTCTTTGCCAACCGTTTTTGGTAAAAACACCTGGTTGATGTCCACTTCGCTGTTGTAATAATCCTGGCTGTCACAGGTCATGCCGCCGAGATTTACACGCTGGTACTCCTTGTGCCAGTGGTTGATAGCCAATAGTATAAACCGTTGCCCGATACCCCATGTATCCGGTAGGGTGGTAATGAAAGAGCTGTCTATCATAAACCACTTTTCGGCATCGTTCTGTTGTTTTTCTGATACGATTGAATACAATACCGCGCCACTTTCTGCCACGGTAAAGGAACCAAATTCAGTAAAGATATTGGGCTCGTCAATGCCATTGGAATTGCAAAGGTTTTTAATCGTGGAAACGATCTCATTGGTCATGTATTCATAGTCGTAGTTAAACGACAAAGAATTAGGTACCGGGAAACCGCCGCCAATGTCAAATGAATCCAGTTCGGGACAAAGTTTTTTCAAGTCGCAATAGACTTGAACACATTTGTTTAGTTCACTCCAGTAATAGGTATCGTCTTTAATACCTGTATTGATAAAGAAATGAAGCATTTTGAGCTTATAGCGAGAGTTACCTGCTATTTTCTTTTCGTAGTACGGAACAATATCCCTGTACCGAACACCAAGCCGAGAGGTGTAAAACTCAAAATTGGGTTCTTCTTCCGATGCGATGCGGATG
>JABDEJ010000044.1 GCA_013287095.1 Bacteroidota bacterium
GCTTTCATACGATTTCCCCCAGGTTATCCCAAACTCCGATCCTGATTTTGTAAACTATACTGAATTCAAGAAAACATTTGGCGAGGATGGCGACCTTTTTATCATCGGCTTTCAGAGCAAAGAGGTTTTCAATCTTAAGGTTTTTAATAACTGGCGAAATCTTTCACTCGATATCAAAAAACTCCAGGGTGTAAAAACAGTTGCGACCGTATCAAACCTGCTTGCGTTGGGTAAGGATACAGGAACCCATAAGTTTTTTATCAAGCCCCTTGTAACGGGTCCTCTCCAAAGCCAGGACCAGGCAGATAGCGTCAAAGACATCGTATTATCCCTCCCTTTCTATAAGAACCTCTTTTACAATGATAGTACGCATGCCACTCTGATGGCGATCAAACTTGACCGAAAAGGATTCCTGACCAAAGACAGGGAAGGTCTGATAGATAGTGTGAACATGCTCACCAAGAAATTTGCAGATGCAAACAGGATCAAACTTTATTATACAGGACTGCCTTATATCAGAACATTGTATGGGTATAAAGTACAGCACGAGCTTATCCTTTTTCTTTTCCTTTCCATATTGGTTACTTCCATCATCCTGTTCCTATTCTTCAGGTCCTTTACAAGTGTCATTTTCCCGATGATCGTCATCGGCATTATCATCATTATCACGATGGGATTTGTGGTCCTACTTGGGTACAGGCTTACTTTGCTTACGGCCCTTATACCTCCACTGATAGTGATTATTGCCGTCCCCAATTTTATCTATTTCCTGAACCGGTATCATACCGAATACAAGAAATACGGTGACAAGATGAAGGGCATCAATATGATGGTGCAGAATATTGCCAAAATTGTTTTCCTGAATAATACCACTACGGCAATAGGTTTCGGTGTGCTTTATTTTGTTGACAGTCCTGTATTGAAAGAATTCGGTCTGGTGGCTTTCCTGATGATCACCACCACATATATTGCGACATTGACAATTATGCCGCTGGTTTTCAGCTTTTTACCACCTCCATCAGAAAAGCAGACTGGTTATCTTGACAATAGGTACATGAAGAGGTTTATCACATGGGTTATTGATATGGTAAACCATAAAAGAAAGATCGTATATCTGATTACTGGAGGAATTGGCCTCGCCGCGTTGGTAGGCGTCACTCAACTCCATGCGGTAGGCTATATTATGGATGATATACCGCATAATGACAAGCTATATACTGACCTGATGTTCTTCCAGGAAAATTTTAAAGGTGTGATGCCTTTCGAGATTGTTTTAAATACTGATAGACAAGACGGTGCCCTGGACCCTGAAGAGCTAAACAAAATACAGCAACTTCAGGATACACTGGATGCCATGCCTGAATTCTCCAAATCGATCTCAATTACTGATGTTGCCAAATATGCCAACCAGGCTTTTTATAATGGCAGGACAAGCAGGTATATGTTGCCCAGCAGGCGCGACCTTCTGTTTTTGCTGAGGTATATGCCCAGCATGAACTTGAACAAAGTAAGCGATGTGGGTTTTTCGGTCACGGACAGCAACAAACAACTGGTTCGTATTACCACCAAAATGGCGGATGTTGGTTCTGTAAGGCTTGACCAGATCATCAACAAATTGAACATTGACATTCCGAAAATATGGGGCGATGAAAAAATGAAACCTGAGTTTACGGGATTCAGTATCATATTTTTGAAAGGAAACAAATACCTGATCCAAAACCTGATCCTGAGTTTGACAATGGCTATTATCCTGATCATTGTGGTCATTGTTATCCTTTTCCCATCAGCCCGACTTGTTCTGATCACACTCATTCCGAATTGCATTGCGCTGCTGATCACTGCGGGACTTATGGGTTTTATGAATATTCCCCTCAAGCCGTCCACAGTCCTCGTATTCAGCATTGCATTTGGCATCGCTATAGATATGTCTTTTCACTTTCTTGTCAACTACAGACAGGATCTCAAAATGCATAACTGGGATGTGGCAAAAACGGTAGATAATACCATGCGCGTTACCGGTTTCAGTATGGTATATACTTCTCTCGTTTTGTTGTTTGGCTTCGGCATATTCTGCTTTTCCAGTTTCGGCAGTACAGAAGCGCTCGGCGCATTAACCTCACTTACTATTTTTTGTGCCATGTTCAGCAATATCATCGTGATCCCTGCATTGCTGGTATCATTTGATAAGAAGGGGAAGAAATAAGGGGGATTTTGAGTTTTGACTTTTTTGAAAAAATGCTTATATTTGTATAAACGATTTTATTATGAAAGCTGAATCAGGCGATTTTAACAATATTGTCGAAATGGTATATAATTTACCAACTGAGTATAAAGAAGAGCTAAAAGATCTTTTAGAGCACAATTTATCTGATGCACACAGGGATGAGATTGCAAATAATTTTAAAAAAGCACAATCCGAGCATAAATCAGGCAAGCTGAAGTTCTCTTCATCTGTGAAAGATCTCAAAAACATGATTTAATGGAGGTTTCATTCAGCGGCTCATTTAAGAAGTCGTTTGGTAAGAGAATTAAAGGAACTTTAACTGAAGAATCTTTTTGGCAGTCAATTGAAGTATTTATCGTTGACCCCTTTACCATCAAATTAAAAACACATAAACTATCAGGAAAATTGAAAGGCCTTTGGAGTTTTTCAATAGAACATGATTTAAGAGTGGTTTTTTATTTTACAAAAGACAAGCCCAAAAAGGCTGTCTTTGTTGATATTGGCAATCACGATGATGTTTACTAACCTTCATAATTCGTCTCATAAATAAAATGACAAACCTCTCCACCATATACCTAATCCCCAACCTCCTTGGCGATACCGATCTTGCAACTTCATTGCCTCAGGGCGTGGTAGAGATTGTAAGGAAACTAAAGCATTTCATTGTAGAAGACGAAAAAAATGCCCGCAAATTTTTGAAGCTCTGCGAAGTATTGCCTCCTTTTGAAGGCATATCATTTTATGTGCTGGACAAACATACGACCAACAATGAAAAATCTGAAATCCTCGAGGCTATTGCCGGTTCTGAGAGCGGTATCCTTTCAGAAGCAGGCTGCCCGGGCATTGCAGACCCGGGAGCCGATATCGTAGGCCAGGCCCATCGAAAGGGATTTATCGTCAAACCCTTGGTTGGTCCATCATCTATTCTTCTTGCTTTAATTGCGTCGGGATTTAATGGGCAGCAGTTCAGTTTTCATGGCTATTTACCTGTAAACTCCGGTGAAAGGATCAAAAGGATCAGGGAAATAGAAGCGGATTCATATAGAACCGGTTATACCCAGATATTTATCGAAACCCCATTCCGTAATGAGGCCGTTTTAGGGGATATTTTAACTTCATGCAAGCCAAATACCTTGCTCTCAATCGCGGCGGAAATTACAACTCCTGCTGAGTTTATACGGTCAGCAAGCATCAAAGACTGGCAGTCAAAACCGATGCCGGAACTTCGCGGGAAACCGGCTGTTTTTCAGATCTGGGCAGGACAGGCACATTAAAGCAAAACCGCAGAGAACGCAAAGGCTTCGCAGAGAACGCAAAGAAAGAATAAATTACTAATCCTTTACAATTCTCTGTGTTTCAATCCCGCCATTAGCCCTCATAGTTATCAAATATATGCCTTCGGTCAGGTTTAATGCACTTGCATCAAATACGCTGATATAGTCACCGGGTTGCTGGTTTTTGCTTAAAACGGTTGCAACGTTCTTACCCAAAATATCACATACTGTGATTTCAACCGGGCCAGGTTCACTTAAAGCATAATGTATTTCTAACTGGTCTTTAAAAGGATTCGGGAATACAGACCAGTTCATGTTCCCTGGACTGTTATCTGCTATCCCGGCATCAGTAACATTTAAGGTTGTGTCAAATGTATTGTAGCATCCGGCTGCATTGAGAACATTTAAAACAATGCTATAGGAGCCATCATGCTTGAATACTTCCTGAATATGATAACCGCCATATTTGATCCCGCCTAATTCCCAACTATAATCTGATGAAGCAAGGGAACTATCAATGCTTTGGAACTTGTAGTCCCCTTTACCAATTTCGATTATTTTAACCCCCGCAACAGGTTTTGGTGCAACAGTGACATTAATAATATCTGTACCCTTACATGCGCCACCGGCACTTGTTTCACTAATAGAAACAGAGCCTTTACCTGGTGATAGCCAGAAGACTACAACGCTATCCTTACCTGTAGTGGAACTAATACTTCCTGTTTTTGCATTCCAGGAATATGAGCCCCCGGATACCGGAATAACATGATAAGAAGAAGAAGTAAGAGGACAAACTATGGTATCACCAGTTATTACAGGTGTTGGAACAGGTGTGATCGTAACTTTCAATGAGCTGGCATCATTGCAGCCTGTGAGGCTGTTTATTTCCTTTTCTGACACAGAGCCACTCCCTGCTCCATTCCATTTCACAGTGATGCTGTCGGTGTTATTGCCGGATACAATAGTACCGCCAGAAACTATCCAGGTATAATCTGAATTAGGATGGTTCGAAGCTATAAACGAAGTTGTGGAATTGACACATGCAAAAGCAGGTCCTCCAAGTGACGTTGCGAAATTGCAAAGGGTAAATTTGGCAATAAAAGCATCGCTGGATCCTCCTAAGCTTGTCTGATAAGCGCCTGTCGTTGCCAAACCTGAACTGACTGATTGCCCTGACATATAAGTATTTCCGGCATTGTCATTTGCAATGCCCCAACCTACTTCTCCGCCAGATGATCCGACATAATAGGTACCGTATTGGAGAAGGCCCTTGCTATTAAATTCTGCTAAAAAAGCATTGCTGGAATTATTAACACCGGAGGTTTGAAATGCTCCTGCTGTCGCAATTTGATTCTGACTATTGGTATAACCCGTGATAAATATATTACCAGAACCGTCTGAAGATATACCATTTGCCTGGTCTGCAGCATGACCACCATAATAAGTTGCCCAATTGATGGAACCCGAAGTGTTAAAATCAGCAACAAAAACATCATCGGATCCTCCAATGATTGTCTGGTAAGCGCCCGTAGTCGCCACATTGGATGTATTTCTGGTAGAACCCGTAAAATAAACTTTATCTTTTCCATTGGTGGCCAATGCATTACCAATATCCCCGGCTCCATTTCCACCAAAATAAGTGCCCCATTTCTGCATACCATTGCTATCCAAACATGCCAGAAATGCATTTCCATAATATATATCACAATCCGTTTTATAAGCCCCTGATGTTGCTATCCCGTTTGGACTTGTTGCCCAGCCGGTTATATAAATATTTTTTGAACTGTCAACCCCTATTCCTGAACCCTTATCCTGAAAGGCGCCGCCAAAATAAGTCGCCCATCCCAATGAACCCGCGCTGCTGAATTTTGCCACAAACGCATCATAAGCTCCTCCGCCGTAAGAAGTCTGCATACTGCCTTTTGTGGCAATACCTGAAATACTTGCCGTATAACCACATAAATATGCA
Source organism: Bacteroidota bacterium (assembly GCA_013287095.1). The sequence continues at coordinate 5,468 of JABDEJ010000044.1, forward strand.
TTGCTGTTTCCATCTACAGCAACGCTCCATCCAATATCCTCATTGCCCCCTCCAAAATACGTACTCCAATCTAAACCGCCATTAGTATTAAACTTGGCAAGAAAAGCATCATGGTAGTTAATATTACCACTTAATGCCGCTTGATAAGCCCCCTTTGTGGCAAGGCCGGTCTGGCTTAAAGTATATCCTGTAACATATACATTGCCGGAATTATCTGTAGCACAACCCTGCGCTATATCTGTACTATCCCCTCCGAAATAGGTGGCCCAGATAAGTTTGCCATTACTTGTAAATTTAGCTACGAATACATCATAATCAGATCCACCAGTCAGTGAGGTTTGATATACGCCTTTGGTCGCAATACCTGTAGTACTTGAAGTATAACCAGCTATATATATATTCCCTGATAGATCAAGTGACATGGAAGCAGAAACATCTCCACCTGCACCACCAAAATAGGTTGACCAAATAATTCCCGGATCAATGACCAGGTCTTTGGATCGGTCATATTCCTCTGTATTAAAAGAAAGCTTATTCCCACTTCTGATAAAATTGCTTTTAATAGTTTGGGATCCGATAAAGCTTTGTGGTCTGCTTTCTTCAAGGGTCCCAAGAGCTGTAGAATATCTGACACCACCGTTTGTCAGCATTTCCATGTTGTCTGAACCGCTTCTTATTAACTTTATATTGCCGGGATTCCCACCGGGATGCACAACAAACTCATATTCAAGGCCAGTTGTATTTGCAGATATAACCATATCGATATGATCATACAGGTTTTTATAGGTCAATGTTTTATAAAATGACACCCCCAATATCCCGTTTTCGCCCGAATGCGTATTTACATAATTAACTGTCATGCCCTCTTTGTCTCCCGGCACAATCGTGACATCAGGATTGGCGCCTTCAAATTCAAAATCAATGCGGCTTGCACTGATCGTGTATTTGGGATGGGTTATGGGCTGGATAGCTTTTTTTTCTTCCTGATTTGAAACTGTTCGAAGCTGTGTCGATCTTGTAAAAACAAAACTAAATTTTTGATTGGTACAATAGACCTGCATTCCTCCAAACTCACCGAAGTATTTAATTTCGGATAGGTTATTGCCGGATGGGTCAGTCAACTGGCCACGGTTTTCTTCAAAAGCCCAATCCTTTGGATGCAAAAACCGGGAAATAAATGTTGAGGATGGCGGATTTGCTCCCATGGACGTGTAGCAAACACATATCATTAATAAGGCAAAGAACGTAGCAGTAGTTTTCATAATGGCACAATATAGTAAATTACTAATACTTTACCCTTATAATTCTCTGTGTTTCAATTCCGCTATTGGCCCTCATGGTTATTAAATATATGCCTTCGGTCAGGTTTGCTGTACTTGCATCAAATACACTGGTATAAATTCCTGGTTGCAGATTTTTACTGACAATGGTTGCAACGTTCTTACCCAAAATATCATGAACGGTGATTTCAACCGGGCCAGGTTCGCTTAGGGTATAATGTATTTCTAACTGATCTTTGAAAGGATTCGGGAATACGGACCAGTCCATGTCACCTGGATTGTTTTCTTCTATTCCTGCATCAGTAATATTTAACGTTGTATCAAATTTACTGGAACATCCTGCTGCATTCGTGACAGTTAGATCAACGCTGTAAGAGCCATCGCGCCTAAACAACTCCAGTGCAAGGGGGCCAGTGTAATTAATCCCGCCAATTACCCAACGATAATCTGATGAAGCCAGAGAACTGTCAATACTTTGGAATTTGAAGTCCCCTTTACCAAATTCAGTTATTTTAACTTCAGCAACAGGTTTAGGGGCAACGGTGATATTTATCGTATCTGCACTCTTGCATTCACCTCCGGCACTTGATTCGTTTACAGAAACAGAACCTTTGCCGGATGACAGCCAGAAAACCTCAATACTGTCCCTGCCAGGCGGCGTTGAAATGCTTCCGGTTTTTACGTTCCAGGTATAAGTGACACCTGATACAGGAGTCACATGATAAGATGAAGAACTGAGCGGGCAGACTTCTGTATCACCTGTTATTACAGGTACAACCAACGGTGCAATTGTCACCTTAACAGATTTGGTATCATTGCAGCCGCTGAGGCTATTCAATTCTTCTTCAGAAACCGTACCCGTTCCGTTGCCATTCCATTTTACAATAATGCTGTCCGTATAATTTCCTGAAACAATACTGCCACCGGAAACTGTCCAATCATAATTTGAGTTAGAATGTTTTGAAGCTACATAAGGTAATGTTGAATTCGCACATGTTAATGTGTTTCCCGAAATGGATGTGGTAAGATTGCATAGATTAAATTTGGCGATGAAGGCATCATTTTGACCCGCTAAATTTGATTGATAGGCCCCTCCTGTTGCTAATCCTGAACTTTGCGAAACACCCGTCATATAGACATCTCCAGAATTATCATTTGCAACTCCATGACCTTCCTCAATCACATTCCCGCCATAATAAGTGCCATATTGAAGAATGCTAGAACTGTTGAATTGGGCCAAAAAGGCATTTGAATAATACGTGGACGCACTCGCGGTTTGAAAAGCACCTGCAGTGGCTATTTGATCTGTGCTATAAGTATACCCTGTTATATATGTATTTCCGGAACTATCCGCTGATATTCCATAAGCAATATCAAAGTCGTTACCACCATAATATGTAGCCCAGTTTATTGATCCATTTGTATTAAAATCTGCCACGAAGGCATCGCAGGCTCCACCTCCAAAAATCGACTGACCAGAACCTGAAGTGGCTACATTTGAAGTATTTCCGGAAACGCCCGTAAAATAAACTTTATCTTTTCCATTTGTGGCCAAGGCATACCCAATATCCTCCCCTCCCGTTCCACCAAAATAAGTGCCCCATTTCTGAACACCATTACTGTCTAAACATGCCAGAAAAGCATTTCCATTATTTATATCGCAATTTGTTTTATATGCCCCTGATGTTGCAATCCCTTTTGGACTTTTTGTGGTACCTGTTATATATACGTTATTTGAATTATCAAGGCCAATACCAGTAGCCTGATCTTCTCCAGTACCTCCAAAATAAGTACCCCAAACTAAATCACCTGACTTACTAAACTTTGCAACAAAGGCATCAAACACATTTCCACCGTATGAGGTCTGAAAACTACCCTTAGTTGCTATACCTGAATAACTGGCAGTAAAGCCGGATATATAGGCATTGTTGTTCGCATCGACGGCAATACCCCATCCGTAATCCGCATTGATGCCTCCGTAATAGGTACTCCATATCAGACTTCCGTTATTATTAAATTTGGCTAAAAAAACGTCATCTCCCCCGCCATGATTTGATGTCTGATAAGCACCTTGGGTTGCAATACCTTTAAGGCTGGTAGTGTATCCTACAACATATAAATTCCCGGATTGATCCACTACGCATCCTTGAGCATAAGCTCCACTATCGCCGCCGAAATAAGTAGCCCAAAAAAGCTTACCGGAGCTTGAAAATTTCGCAATGAAGGCGTTATAATCAGATCCTCCATTTAAAGAAGTTTGGTATGCCCCTTTTGTTGCAATACCTTCAGGGCTGTTTGTGAATCCAGCTATATAAATGTTCCCGGATAAATCAAGCGCTATCGTAAAAGCACGATCATCACTATCTCCTCCAAAATAGGTCGCCCACTGTAGTCCCGGATCGATCATAAGATCTTTATTATGATCGTACTCCTCAGTTTTAAAAGTAAGCTTATTGCCGTTCCGGATAAAATTGCTTTTGATGCTTTGGGATCCGATAAAGCTTTGTGGTTTGCTTTCATCCATCGTTCCGAGAGCCGTGGAATATTTAATGCCTCCGTTTGTGAGCATTTCCATATTATCTGCGCCACTTCTTACAAGTTTAATGTCTTCAGTATTACCGCCCGGATGCACGATAAATTCATATTCCAGCCCGGTTGAATTTGCCGACACAACCATATCAATATGATTATATAAATTGATATATGTAAGCGTCTTGTAAAAATTAACGCCATTGATGCCACCCGGTCCTGCGTGGGCTGTTGCATAATTAATGGTCATGTCCTGTTTATTCCCGGTTACTATATTTACATCATTATTGGTGCCTTCAAATTCAAGATCGAGACGGCATGCATTTATAGTGGATTTAGGAGGTGTTGCGGGCTTTATCGCGAGTTTTGATTCATGGTTAGGAGCTGATGGTAAGATAGTTGTTTTGGTGAAGACAAAACTAAGTTTTTGCGTAGTGCAATAGACCTGAACACCTCCAAAACTGCCAAAGTACTTAATTTCCGGGAGTGCATTCCCGGATGGATCAGCCAATTGACCACGGTTTTCTTCAAAAGCCCAATCTTTTGGATGCAAAAACTGGGAAACGAAAGTTGATGATGGGACATTTGCAGCAATGGCTGAATAGTAAATAAAAACCATTGCTGAAATAAGCAGGGTAACAGTAGTTTTCATGACGACATATTTTAGTTTATCAAAAATAGGTTTTTTTGATCTAAACTAAAAATTTGCGTCAAAACCATTAAAATTAACGATTTTTAGAGCGTTTGCATATTCAATATTATGTCTCATTTCTAACTACTTAAACTTCCCTTATACAGTTTATTTCAAAAAAAATTATATTTGCAAATATTCGCTCACCTTAAATCACATCATATAACCTTGCGTAAGTCTGCCTATTTAAAAATTATTTTAGTTGCTTTTGGAGTTGTATTAATTGCCCAACAGGTTTTTAATTACGTATATATTAAACGGTTAGACAGGAAATATAGCGATATTATTACCGACAAACTGGAAATATTGCGGTCTTTTGCACTCGTGTCAAACCAATCTGCAAGCCTTGAACGCGCTATGGTTCATCTCATTCGCTACAATGGAAAAGATTATGACAGTGTGACCAAACAGATCGGCTATGGTTCATCAAACATAAACAACCTACTTTCAAAAATGAAGCAACATGCTGTTTCAGCAGATGAAAATGCATCCATTGACAGTCTTGGCTCTCTTTTTAGCACCTATATGGCCAAGTGCAACAGTGATTTGGTGATTATGAAATCAAAGCAGGTAGATTCTGCAGCAGCCACATCTATTATTGGAGAACTCCGGGAAGTCTATACCGATTTTACAAGCAAGCAATTAAAGGAAATCACTCATTTCATCGGAAATGGAGAAAAGGTTAGCGATGAAATAAGTGCAAACACAAGTAAAACTTCAGCATTCCTTCTTTTCATAGGCATATTGCCCTTTATAGTCATGTCAATGATGCTGGTACTTGCTGCTTTGACCCTTTTCGTTTTGGGTTATTCAGTCAACTGGTTCAGGAATATGGAATAAAGGATTTATTCCATCTCCAATTGGAGAAGGGTAAGCGGACATTTTTAGAGATGCCCTTTATTCCCCACCACCCTTTTCACCAATAAAATAGTCTTCGGGGCGTTTAAAAAGCACATTGAATGATGTAAGGCTGCCATAGCATTTGGTAATGTACTGCTGAATGGAAACCTTTTCTTCATCGGTGAGAGCGCTGGCATTTACACGTTGTTCCAGGGTGCGCATCCTGTCACGGATCATAACAATTTTATGAAAAAGGGCATCAATCGGCATTTCCTTAGGCTTCAGGCTCTTGTCACCCGGCTGCATGATAAGAATCCCTCCTGTCCACTTGGCACCGAGAGGTATTATTTCCTGCATATCAGCCCATTTGCGCAGGATATTCACCAGGCTTCTTTCAACATCTGCAAGGCTGACAAGATCATCTGAAGGCTCCTCTTCTTCAATAATTTCAAGTGGATAGCCATGTGAAATCTCCTTCCTGCCTGAGGCCATAAAAGTAATAATATACGTGGCAGATTTAACGCCTATGACCACGCCATCACCGAATTCTTTATGTTTTATGCGTGATCCTATGCCGAGTGTTGTTTCCATGTTAGTAAGAAGTGATAAGTGATAAGTGGTAAGTTTTAAGTGAAAAGTGAAAAGTAAATGATTCCTAATTGAACTAAAACGCAAAATTAAGATATTACATTTTCAAATTCGTAATTCTTAATTACCTTATCACCGTTACAGCTCCATCGGCTTCTTCATTCTTACCACCGATAAAGCGATACTGAAACACATAATAATAAGTGCCATCAGGAAATTGATAGGATGGATACATAGTTGAAGTACCTAATGAACCGGAGGTAATATTAGTGCCGTCCCACCTTGAGTTTTTGTCATCGCTATGGAATACCCGCTGTCCCCAGCGATTGTAAATATCCAGTTGATAGACAAGGCTCCCATATATTTTAATATTGAAATCAGGATTGTAGGTATCACCATTGGGCGTAAATACGTTTGGAATAAATAAAGATGTATCAATGTGAATCGTATCACAATATTTGGCAAAACATCCTTTTTCATTATAAGCTGTCAGGCATATAGTGGATTTACCTGCCTTTTGAAAGATATGATTTATTTCCTGGTTTGAAGTCGTATTTAAGATGGGCGATCCATCACCAAAATCCCAGGTATAGCGCACCCCTCCTACCGAAAGGTTTTTGAAACTGAAATTGGGCGTGTCATTTTTGAGTGTATCCACACTAAATAAAGATTTTATGTCTATTACATGGATGTTTATAGATGCCGTATCCGGACAATGGGCACCACTGCCACTTACAACTGCATGATACTTGCCTGTTTTAGTGTATAAATGACTGAATTGAGGGTTGGTTTTCGTCGCGCTTTCACCATCGCCAAAATTCAATGTCCAGGTGGTATAGCCTGTATCGGGTGCACTCTTAAAAAATATAGAATCCGTTCCAAGGCATATCAGCGTATCAGATGCCGTAAGTACCTGCTTGTTTGTATCATAAACCACTACCTTGATCTGGCAAAGTGTGTCGGGAAAAATATCTGAGCAATAAAGCGGTTTTCCGGTTGAGTCGGTCAATGTATCTGCCACAAAAAACTGTGGGCAAAACGTTCCGGGATGCATATAGGTAAGTCTGACGGTATCACCACCATAGCTGGACACCGTAGTTCCATCCCCAAGTATCCATTCTCGTATTTTGGCCTGATTTGATTGGTCCAGTACCAAAACAGTAAATGGGACACACCCCTTATTAGTGCCTATTATGCTAAATCCTGCCGAGGGACCGAGAATATGGATCACCCTCTGGAACGAGTCGGCACATCCTTTGGTAGTCGCTCCTGTCCCGGGGGCAGTTCTAACAACTAATTTGACTATATAATCGCCACTCCTGATATAAAGATGTCCCGCATTTTTCTTGCTTGAGTCTGTTATAACCAATGGCGGGGCCCCATCCCCAAAATCCCAGGTCCATGAATATATCTTGTACAGATTTAAGGAATCTTTGAAAGGTTTTATGATATGGGAGGAATCAACAAACTGGAAAAAATGTGACCCTGTACAATATCTGGTATCACCTGGTGCAGCGATGGTGAAAAAAGCTGAATCACCGATAACCTTGATATAGTTTGGCCTTGAGAGAGTCTGGCTGCAACCGTTACTGTCTGTTGTATATAAGGTCACTGTATAACTTCCCCCCTTAGTATATACATAGTACGGATCCGGCCCTGTGGCATCAATGATGCCATCTCCATTGAAATCCCATTCCATTTTTTCCGGGATTTTTGGTTTGTGGCCGTTCCTGGCACTATCAGGGTTACGCCAATAGTCTGTCGTATCATATCCAAACGGGCTTGTATGAAATGGGAGAAAATATTGCACAATCCCTTGAAAATGAACCGTATCATTAGTGCATACTACCGTATTATCAGATGCAAAGTCCACATAATCGCCCACCGTTACCTCATACCTTGAGGTATCAACACAGCCAAAGCGGCTGAACATAACAGCCATAATTGTGAAATGGCCGGGATATGGAACCACTATCGATGTGGTATCTGTAAGATAATTAAAGTTCAGGTTTGATGAATCATCTATTCCCCACAATCTGTTATGCACGGTTGAGGTAATGGTATCATAAGTACCGTTTTTCTGTTTTACAATCCGGTATCTTATCGTGTCAGGTTTGGGTTTCGCAATCGTATCACCATAGTCAAGCGTTTCAGCAAAATAATAGGTAAAAGTCTTTATTCCTAATTGTTGTGGAACAAATGGCCACATTTTAAGGGTATCCCCAAGGCAACTATGTATGGTTGAAACACCGATGGATGGATTAAGTCCATGAATGTATTTGTAATCATGGTACCAGACCGTATCGGTGCAATTATAATTATTGGTTACCACAAGCCCAATGGTTTTCCATCCGGTATCCTTTGTGTACTCGAATGTCCCGAAATAATTTACAATGGTGTCTTTGTTCAGCCAATTAAATTTCACAATCTTGCCACAAGCCACCTCCTGCGCCACAGAATCAAGCACCATATTAAAATCACGCTTATAACAACTTGGCAATGTTTCATTAAGGTTTATGGTTTGCATGGAATCAAGGCAGGGTTTCCCGGAAATGATCATCCCTCTCCTGGGGCCATTGGCCGGCAGGCTGTCCTGGATAAGGGATGTCATGTTTTTAATATTGCTGTATTGAGGTGCCCAACCCGCATCCGGGGCTTCCAAAACCACAGGAATTGAATCTTTATCACTGCAATTGGTCATTGTGTCTGATGTGGTGAGGATAACCCAGTAGCATCCATCTTTCTGGAAAAGATGCGTAGGCAGTTTTTCCGTTGAATAGCGATCCGTTGTCACTGGATTTTTTTGGGTGGAAGTGTTTGGGCTTCCTTCCTTAAAATCCCATAAATAGGTAAGGCTGTCGCTGGCATACGGATAGTCTTTGTTCAGACATTTGGACGGATAGTCTAGCGGGAAATTATCAATCTCATAATATCCCCTGTACTTGTCGCTGAAATTGGTAAATGTGATCTTTTGCGGAGCCTGGCACCGAAGCGAAAACAGGCTTGTATCATCCATGTAGAGCGGCCTGTTTACAAAGGGTGGGGCACTGTAAAGATTTCCTGTCGGGAACGGGCTTCCCTTATACCAGTAATGCAGGGTAGGGAATTGCTCTATGGTATCTTTATATGAGTCTACATGAGGCTTATAGGACAAAAGTACGTTTTGGATTTTTTTTCCATTGCAGATATAAAGCGAATCCGGATCATATTTTTTGATCGTATCCACTTTACAGTTGTCATAAACCGACTCGCCGTTTTTGACCACAGTGGGGGTATAAGTATAATATTTTGAATACCCCGGGCCAGCGCATGATGTATCGAAATAACTCGCATATTTCGATGGGGAAATCAGGAACGAAGCATTGGGAGGTACGGAATCCCATGCCTGGTTAATGCCTTTTACAGGCATGATGAGTGCTATTGGACCTAAAATTTTAATTCCATCACAAATAGTGGAGTCGTAATGACATTTACCGATTACAACATCAATGTGGATCGTGTAAACACCAGGGAACTCATATATATGGTTTTCACCTGCAGAAAAGCCGAGGGTCCTTCGGTATGGGTCCCCATAATCCCAGTAATATCCTAATGCCAATGGATGGGGGGGCACGATAAATTCTGCCATAGAATCCAAGGTAAAACATCCACTAAAGCTGGGGAATAAGGTAGGGACAAGCTTATACGGCTGCACAATGATTGGGGTATTAATCGAATCAAATCCGGAACACCCATATTTGTTTTCGATATAAAGAGATGGATGATAATTACCTGCTTTTGAATAAATATGCTGAAAATTAGTCCATTGTGCAAGGCAACCAGGGTTCCGCAGGTCGCACGAATCCTTCGTACCATCTCCGAAATTCCAGATAAACTTGGTGATATATTGTCCTGCAGTGTCGGTGGAATCTTTGAATGTTGCTACTTCGATATCTTTTACGCAATCAAAAGCCAGATCAATAGAAAATTTCGGGCTGAGGCTTAGTCCTACGTCCGTAGTATATCTGACACTTATGATTTTTTGAATGGTATTTGTACACCCATTACTATCAGTTACCTGGAGTGTTACCTGGTAATATCCACTGTCTGAATATGCATAACAAGGGTTTTGCTTTGTTGAACTTTGTCCGTCTCCAAAATTCCACTGCCAGGCCACGATAGGCGCTTTCTCGGCACCTTGAGAAGATTTGTCTGCAAAACATATTGCATTGCCCCTGGCACAAAGCAGGATTATCTGGTTGTTGTTTACAACAAAATCGGCAAGAGGGTTATGGTAAACAACTATTGCCTTAGGAAGGGAGACCGTGCATTGTGTGCCGTTTTGAAAAATTACAGTCACATTCGAAACATAAGACCCAGCACTAGTAAATGCATGTGTGGGGTTAGATTGTACCGAACTGTCCCCGTCACCAAAATGCCAGAGATAACTTACTGCTGTTGATGTATTAGTGGTTTTGAATTCATATTGTACCGGAAGTGGTACGCAACCTTTATCAACGCTGACCGCAATATCACAAGGGTTCTGGGCTTTTGCAGCAATAGTAAATAACAGAAATATAACGCAGAATTTATAGGTTCGCTGCATCGTTTTCTAATAATGGCTCTGCTAACTTATGGATAATAATCCTAATAATGAAATTATCGGGCTGAATTTGGCAAAAATAAATATTAAGCAGTTCTATTTTATCAAATTACGGCACTTAACATTTGATAATTCTGAATAACTTATTATATTATTTACCGTTTCGAATCACTTTTGCGTTGCTGACAATTCGGTTGCACTGGCGTTTCTATTTGAAGTATTATTATTCAAAAGGCTTTTTATTTCATCCATTTCTGAAGCCATTGAATCTATTTTGGATTGCTGTGCAGCGTTTTGGTTTTCAAGTTTTTCTAACTTTAATTTCAATGCTTCATTTTCTTTTTGCAACTGCTGCACCCCTACCAGGGCCACGCCTGCCGGATCAATCGATGATATCGCCAGGCTGTCGTTACCGGTATGGAACATCTTATAAAAATCCTGCGCCATAGGACCTATATGGGTGTTGATAATTTGCTCCCCTTTATAGTTCCAACGGGTAATGGGTAACCTGCATATTCTATCAAGAATATCAGCCCCATCAAGGGTGATGAAGTTTTCTTTTTTGTTCCTGTCAGACGCGTTTGTCCATGCACCTCCTGTAGTAAGATAAGCCCCATTGCCATTACCAGCTCCTGAGCCTACCTGTAGCGCATAGCCGGTATTAGTTACTTTTGGGATACCAAAAGCCCATGCTGTCACACTGGCGGCACCAAAAGACATGGTATTACTGGCGCCTACAGTTGAATTATAACCAATAGCAGTGGCATTTGCAAGCCCGGTTGAGCTTGCATCAGCCAGATCCCCTATAAAAGTGCAGTTTATATAGGCTGCATAACTGCTCCCTGCTAAAGCTCCAAGCATTGTATTCGCAGTTCCCGTAGTATTATTATATCCTGCTGAATAACCGACGAGCACGTTACTGGCCCCTGTTTTATTACTGTAGCCTGCCTGGTAGCCAATGAATTGATTATTGTTTCCACTGGTATTTGAATACCCGGCCTGATATCCTTCAAATTGTTCTTCACTCCCGGAAGTATTCGAATTTCCGGCCTGGTAGCCCGCAAATAAATTATTTACCCCAATCGTGTTTTTATTGCCGACCTTTTGCCCTACAAATATATTATTCGTCCCCTTCGTGCTGAGTACCGTCACACCGCCTAACATTACAGAGTCTGAATTCATTGGGCCCTTCACGTCCAGTCTGTAAGAAGGCGCTTTGCCTATGCCCACATTTCCGGTATTGTTATTATCAATATCGGTGGTACCTGTAACAGACCATACAGAATTCATCACGCCACTGCTTAAGGTAAGGCCTGTTCCGGCGGTGGTGGCAACGCCTGTCCAACCTAAATTTCCGGTTCCATCATTGGTCAACGCCTGACCTTTAGCACCTCCCGAATTTGGAAATGAATAAGTGACTCCGTTAATTCTGACTATATTACCATTATCATCAACCTGGAAAAGAGAACCGCTGCCAACTGAGAGAAGATTGGCTGGATTAGATGTTCCGATGCCAATATTAGCATTAAGACCAAGGATCATTGAATTGCTCTGGCTTACAGTAGCCTCGAAACCGATTGCGGTAGCATTTGTAAGCCCGCTTTTAGTTGCATCCGCGCCATTCCCAATAAAAGTATTATTGTTGCCTGTGGTATTTGTAGCTCCGGCAGTTGCACCAACAGCTGTATTGCCCGAACCAGTCTTTGTATTGCTTCCCGCGCTATTCCCGCTGAAACAATTGTTGCTGCCTGTGGTATTGCTGTAGCCCGCCTGGTATCCTTCAAATTGATTGCTTGCTCCGGTTGTATTTGAAAATCCTGACTGATAGCCGCTGAAGCTATTGCTATTGCCGCTGGAATTGTTAAATCCTGACTGAAACCCGGAAAAGTAATTATTATTACCTGAATTTTTACTCCCCGCGCCCTGGCCGATAAATAAGCTGTTGAATCCCTTATCACTCAATACGGTAATGCCGCCAAACATAATAGAATCCGTATTAATTGGTCCATTTACATCAAGACTATAAAAAGGGTTTTTGCCAATTCCAACGTTTCCGCTGTTACTGTTGCTAATGTCATTACTCCCTGAATTATAAGTCCATGCGGAATTGATAACACCATTGCTGATATTAATACCTGTTCCCGCTGTATAATCCGCATTTATAGTTGTACCATTGATAGTTATACCTGTTCCGGCGACATATGTGGTTGTACTATCTGTGCCAGGCTCCCAGGAAGCAAGTGAACTATTCCATTTCAGAACCTCTCCATTGGTTGGGATGCCCGGTGAAACGGCCTTCCCTTGCAGCTGATCGGCATTCCATAGGGCCTTTGTGTTCTGAGCTGAAAATGTGGTTCCCGACAAGTTTATCCCGGTTCCGGCTAAATATGCGGGAGGCACATCTGTGTGTATGGTAAAATCAGGATAAGTGCCTGAAATACTTGTGTTCCCTGTTCCCGTAAGAGTTATTTTTTGATCTGGTAAGGTGTTGGAAATCGTATCATTTGAGACGCTTATACCTTTTCCTGCAATAAAAGGATTTCCTGATTTTGATGAATAAAGTGCATAAGGCACCGACATTAATTCGGTTGTGCCGAGATCAGAATAAGTGGTGCCTCCTAATGGATCCATTTCTACTTTTAAATACTTTAAACCACTGCCCCAGTTTATTGCATCAAAATTGCCTGATGTAGCAGTTCCATAGCCAATTGCGAGAGTAAACAGTCCAAGTGAATTTGTTTTTGGCGTAAAAGTTTCCTGGTACACAACCGGGCCCAAGGATGAACCGTTCAGAATTGAAATTCTTAAACCCAGCTGCTGATTTGGCAACAATTGTCCCGAATTATCCCTTGCTACAGCCTGGTAGCTAAGGCCTTGAGGGGCCTGAGCAAAGACAGGGAGAGAAAGAGAAACAGAAAGGGTGAAGACAAAGCAAAAAAGCCAGAAACCTTTTTGCTTTAGGTTTATCCTTAACGTTTTAGCAGCTTTTGATGAAAAATTAAGTGAGTGCCTCATAATTATCCTTGTATGTGCTTTTTACAGCTTGATTTTTAAGTCCTTATAAATAACAATTAGTACCTGACAATCTTAAAAGTATGTACTTCTCCCCCGTCCCTGTTTGTGATATTGATAAAATAAAAACCAGGCCTGAAAAGTGACATATCAATGATTCCATCGGTAAATTTTTGCTCATAAACCCTTGCTCCCAATGCATTGTAAATTGATACAGTTCCTATTACATCAGTTGACTGCCGGATAAATAAATCATTGTGGACAGGGTTGGGAAAACAACTTATTATATTGTCGATGCTGTTCTCATCAATTGCGGAGGGAGAAAGCACATCCGGTTGCAGAAACCCCTCCGTAGTTATGGTTCCCCCGGCAGAAAGGGTGGCTATTGCAATTTCACCCACGGACCATGAAAGCTGTACGTTTTTAACGGAAGAAGTTTTTCCTGTGGCATTAAATACATTCGGGCTGACAGACTGACCATTGCAAGTGCAATAATACATCAATAAGACTGCTAATGGCAATATTTTACTCATCGTCTTGTTCTTAACTTAAATAAATCCGGTATACCTATATACCGATTGCAAAATCAAATATACGAAATTTGAATTACAATTCAATACATTACACCTACACTTTACCTGATTACAAAGTAATAATTATGAAGTGAATCCTCCAAATTTATTTTCAAGGGGGGGCAGATTTGACAGCTTTTGGAAAGTTGTCAAATTTAAAAACCATTAAAATGCGAATATATTTTCACATTTTACAAAATCAGAGATAGCGTTTTTTCTTCCAATGACATTGCGGCGTATCCGGTCACATATACCTAAGTGATATTCGCGGCAAGTTCCTTCAAGGGAATTTTTTGTTTCAATGTCAATGATGCATGGCGTTTCAATATCTGACAAGGCTTTATTTAGAATCTTTTCCCAAAGATGCACCTGTACCGTGGTTGGAACACAAATCAATATTCGCATAGGAAAGTTATGGTTGAATTTATACCAGTTATCGTCTGCGTATTCATTCAGGATTGTCAAAGCCATCCTTACTTTAGACGAACGGGTTTCACGGATAGTACTTCTTTTGAGCCTTTCACTTACAAATGTTTTCAAAGTGTGGTTGATTGTCTTTTCCATATTATCAGTAATTAGTTCCATTCATTTAACAATTATGATGCAAATATGATCGATGCCGCACCTGCTTTCCAAAGCGAAAAACACGATTTGTACCCGGGAAAATCGACACTTTCTTCCCGTTGCACGAAGAGGTTTAAACTTAAAAAAGCGCCAATAGCATTCAAAAAGGACGATTTTGGATTGCGAGGCTTTTCACATTTT
>JABDEJ010000045.1 GCA_013287095.1 Bacteroidota bacterium
AACCCGTGAAATTGCGGGGGACTATTCCATCGGGAATGAAATGCTGAATTTCAAGCGTATAAACGATAGCAAGATGCTCATGAAACAAGAGAGCTTCCATTTTATCTTAAAAAAACAGGAAGATGGCAATTATTCAGCCACACTAAAAATATTAATGGTGTACCCGTATCCTATAAAAGCGCTGGCTATCGGGTTTGATAAAATTGCAGGCAAAATCTATGCAAAACAAATAAATACCGGCAGCGGAAGCGGTGAATATATTGCCGTAAAGGACAGTATAACAATCCTTCCGGATACCTGGAAAAAAACTGCCGGGAAATACAAAATGGTGAATGCCTGCGAAGGCAACCTGCAAGGTGTGCCACAGCAGATTACGATACGTGGCAATAAAATATGGGTTAAAATAAAATTCAGCAAAAAAGAGTTTGAATCCATGTCATTCACTGCCCTTGATAATACGTACGCCGCAGAAGATGGCATTGACCGCACCGGGGGCGAAATCATGAAAATATTACCAAACGGGCATATTTATTTTTCGGGGTATGAGATGGAGAAGGAATGAGGCATTAGGCGTTAGGGATTAGGCATTAGAAAAAGAAATGATTGTGCGATCCAAACCATGTTCTTATCTTGCAAGCCTTTATATAGATAAACGCTCATGCACCTCCCTTCCGGGATTATTATCGGCTATGCCACCATTATTGCAGCGCTTTTAACGCTGGTCAGGCTCTATTTTAAAAAATACAGGAACAATGCCCAGTTTGTTTTTCATTTTATTGGTTCGCTGGCATGTGCCATATTAATCTTTCTCATAGGTGGTTGGGCCTATCTAAGCTTTTATCTGAAGTGGGCATTTGCTGCGTTCTATATTGCTGTTTTTATATTTACAGTTCAGAAAAGAAACCATTCAGGAGCAGGTGGAAAAGGCATCGGTTCCTGGCAATATATACTATTCAGATCGCTATTTACAGCGGCAATTATCTTCCTGGTGTTTGGCTATTTTAAAGGCAATGATTTTTCGGGGAAAGCAGTTGATTTGAAATTCCCATTCAGAAAGGGCAAATATTATGTGATGCAAGGTGGTGCCAACCGCGTGGTAAACCCAGCACACCGAAACTATAGTGTGGATCAGTATGGATATGCCATGGATATCAGCAAACTATATTCTTTTGAGAACCGGGCAGATGGCATTATGCCATCGAATGTAAAAGATTATGCGATATATGGAGATACGGTTCTCAGTCCCAGCGATGGTAAGGTAATCCTGGTGATGGATACCGTGCATACGAATATCCCCGGCTATTTCAACATTCGTAATGTACATGGCAACCATGTTATTATCCAGGCTAAAGGATACAGGGTTTTTCTGGCACATTTTATCAAAAAACATGTTTTTGTTAAGGAAGGGCAAGTTATAAAAGCAGGGCAACCTATTGGCATTGCAGGCAATTCAGGTTTCAGTGCGGAACCACATCTTCATATCAATGTTTTAAAAGACTATGACCTCAATCCTGATGAATATAAATCAGATGATAAAAATAAAGAAACAACCCGTCCAAATCATACTTATGATGACTATCGATACACGGGAACGTCTTCTCCATTTACCTTTGATGGCGAATATTATATCATGAACGATATTATATCAAGGTAGAACACAATAGCTGTAATACTGTTATAGTATAACCTTATGAAAACATTATATTTAATCAGGCATGGTAAAGCTGAAAGCAAAGAAGGGGGTCCTGATATAAAACGAAACCTTGAGGCCGCAGGAAGGGATGAAGTATCGCGAACAGCGGAACAATTATTGGAAAAGCATATTAAGCCTTCATTGATACTATCCAGTCCGGCAAACAGGGCTTGCCAAACCGCTGAAATTGTGGCTGAAATGCTCGGGTATGTGATGACCGATATTGTGATAGAAAAAGACATTTATTATACCAGTGAAGAAGCCCTACTTGAAACTATTTATCGCCAGGATGATCAATTTGAATCAATTCTTCTTGCCGGTCACAATCCATCCATCACCCATCTGGCGGGTATGTTAACAAAAGAATACAAGGATTTTATGCCCACCGGTGGCCTTGTAGCTTTTGAAACGGATTCTGAATCCTGGAATGAATTTGATAAAAATAAAGTCAGGTTTTTGTTTAGTATCTATCCTTAGACAGCTCAAAAGTAAGTTATTACCTCTTTTGTGAATATGCCTTTTTAGGATCTACTTTAGTCTCGTAGATTTTGGCAAACAAAGCACTTTCAAACCTCTCGCGTTGTGCAGGGGTAAGCAGCGGCACGATCTTATTTTTTGCCCAGTTATCCAACTGGGTTATCTGCTTGCTTTTATCAGTTTTATTAAGGTTTGTGCTGTTTATTTTATCCAGCCTTTTCAGCATTTCTATATTAATCTGCGTGATTTGCGAGCATTGATCAATAGAAAGGAACAGCTCATCTTTCATTCTCTGGGTACGCTTTTGGGCAAGGTTTTCCAGGGGTGAAAGAGCTTTTTCAGAATGTTTTACAGTAGTTTGAGCATTAACATTTCCCAAGGAAATCAACAGCCCGGCAATGATGCCAAAACCAATAACCAATAACTTTTTCATACTAATATGATAGACAAACCGCATGAGTGAAGAACAATTGTAATGCAGTTTGGTTCTCAACGCGCAAAGATACTACAATTTTTTTTAGCTTAAACCTACTGTATCGCCGACAATTTTCAATTTTTTTTCAATCCTTGATGAACCTGCATGATATTTGCGTGTATTGCCTCTCTATATGACATTGTTCCGCAAAAGTTATAAGGAAAGCACAGACGCAGCATTGGTGCAATTGATTGCCGAGGGCAACACAAGAGCATTTGATGAGCTCTACGGAAGATATAGTGTAAAGCTCTTGCACTATTTCCGGAAAATGCTTCATAACGATACAGAGAAGGCACAGGATTTCCTACAGGACTTGTTTATCAAAGTGATCGAGAAATACGATTATTACGATCAATCCAAAAGCTTTTCTACCTGGATATATACATTGGCCACCAATATGTGCAAGAATGAATACAGGAATCTGGCTATCAGAAGCAGATTACTGGAAGAAAATGGCAGCTATCTGTATGATAATGATCCAGCACCGGGACTTGAAAATATGGACCTCCAGATTTTCAACATCCATTTAAAAACAGAACTTGAAAAACTGGATTACATCCACCGCGAAACCTTTATCCTCCGGTTCTACGAGGAATTATCCATTAAAGAGATCAGTGGAATATTGGGATGCGCGGAAGGAACCGTGAAATCGAGGTTGTTTTATACATTGAAAAAAATTGGCGGGAAAATGACAGCATTTAACCCGGCAAACTAAAGATATTGGAATTATGAAAGATATATTTGACGATATGCCATTCAATTATTTAACCGACTATCCCAATGGAGGCCGTCATGACCAGCATGACGATTACCTGTCTAAGGATGAGCATGAAGAACTCCGCCTTTTATTAGCGGGGGCCAAGGCAGCTTTCGCAGAAGAGGACCATGACCTTACTCCTGATCCACAGATACATAAAAACCTGAGAGCCATGGTTGCGGCAAGGAAGAAGTCTATGAATCGGAATTTAATTCCCCCTATAAATATTTCCAGACTTCTGAATTTCCAGGTGCCTGCCTACCAGGTAGGTTTTGCCATGATCCTGGTGCTTGTAGTTTCGCTGTTTATCAGCCACAATACAGGAATAAATGGGAATAAAAATACCGTAGTGGTTTATAAAACCGATACCGTTTTTGAAAAGATGCAAAAAAAGGCGGGTACCACTGCTATCTCCAAAGATTCTCAGGCAGAGATACTTGCGCCGTCCTATTCAGGAGGACTATTTGCGGATTCTATAGATATTAACGGGATTGAAGACAACAACAATTCCACTCAGAATCACGATCTGCCGCCTGGCGTAGAAACATCCCCGGGGTCTGTTAAGAGTTTACCTGATGGTCGCAAAATTCAATCTCCGGCCATTATTGATACGCCCAACAAAGGGTCTTCTTTAATAGAGGATACCAGCAAGTGGAACAGGCAAATGCGGGGGTGAAAGATTGAACGTTCAATGACCGCCGACCAATTATTCTGATATTCCTGTAATTATTTACGCCCTATACCCATAATCCACTTCCCGGCCCAGGAATTGTTCCAGATGGAAAACTTCATTGCAGTAATCCCAGACGATTATCTGGCCATCAGTTATAAAATAGTCATCACGCTGACCCTTATTCATCCTCTTAATGGATGGATAAAGCCTCAAAGGCGCATAAACCAATCTGCCATCTTTCAAATGGATGGTAATATAACCTCTTTTGTCAAAGCCAACTTCTTTAATAGAAGGTTTTAAACCTACAACGCCCTCCAAACTACCTATACGTGCCATAATTACTTCAAAGTTAATTTTAATACCCTTGTCTTTTTGCCAATCATAAATTTATCAATCTCTTCATTTATGGCTTCTATGTTGCCATTTATCAACTTGCATGCCAACCTAAGTTCCTTATCAGTTAATAGTCCTTTTTCAAAAACAGTTCCATTGTCAAGCCAAATTTTGGCAGAACGCTTGTAATTCCTTCTGTTTACTACATGAAGATGCCTCCTTTCACTAAGATCAAAAGAAACAAAGAAAAAAATCAGGTTTTTATATATTGCTAACTTCGGCATAACATGCTGCTGCAATATTAGCCTCAAACGCTGAAATAACCAATTTACGTTTGATTTTCATCGGCACATCACCACATGGTCATGTAACCTTTTTCCGGGATTTCTGGAAGAACTGGGAAGGTAAGACAGTTTAATAGATATGTCCTCTTTGCCCACCACTATTTTTTCGGTTATGGTTTCTATAATGGTACGCTTTTGTTCAAAGGCTAGCTGTGGCCAGCGACTGTACAAGTCCTGGGCATCGGAGTACACAGTACCAGATGAATAGTTTTGGATTCTTAAGAAGTCAACTTCCGCCTGAACTTCAGGAAGGCGGTTTTCAATCTGTTGCAACCTTTCTTCAATAGGCTGGTTAAATTCCATAAACCTTTCTCTGGTCAACTCTCCCGCTACTCGCATACTTACATATTCGGTCATTTGTTTGCGAAGTTTGGTTCCTTCTTCAGTCAGTATTTCAAGCAGTGATTCCTTTTCTTTGACCATTGCATCGGATTGGTCAAGGTACTCTTTGAGATCAATATCAGTCAAAAGGAATGATTTTAGCTGTTCAAGGAAAATGTCATCTAAATCTGCAACGGCAATCCTGTTTTTGCATGGTCGGCAGTCGTAAACAGGAGCAACATGATAAACATACATTTTCTTTCCGCAGTCGCAATGAACCATTCCTGAAAGAAGAAAGACACCTTGCCGACCTTTCTTTTGGTGCTTCTTTTCCTGTTCTTCCATTATCCTATTGCATTCATTCCAAACCTCTTCTGCGACAATAGGAGGGCAAGGATAAAACACCCAATCATCTTCTGGCTTTAGCACAGGATGTTTGCCTTTTGCAGGGGTAAGGGTGAAGTTTGACTTTCTTATACCTTTGGCGGTAGTGTCTTTCAATAATCTCTCCACGGCAGTTCCAGAGAACTTGAGACCTCGCCTGCTGCGATATCCCATTTCGTTCAATTCACGCGCAACTGCTTTCTTTCTTTTGCTTTTGAGGAAGAGGTCATACATTAGCTTCCTGACTGGTGCTTCTTTTTCGTCAATTACCATTTGATTATTTTCAAACTTGTACCCCAATGGTGTTTGGCCTCCAATTGACTTGCCTTGTTTTGCCCTAATTGGAATGGAGGCATTTATACGGCTTGAAATCTCCTCACGTTCCCATTGCGCCATAGCAGCAATCATTGTATAGAAGAGCCGCCCTGCAGGTGTACTCGTGTCAATAGACTCTTCTAATGAAATTAAATCGGCATCATTATCCCTGAAAATGTCAGCGAATTCTAATAGCTCTTTAGTATTGCGGGCAAGCCGTGCCAATTTTGAAAAAATGAGGCCGGATATTTCACCCTTTTTAATATCCTCAAGCATCCTTTTTGTTTCTGAATAGCCCATGACGGATTTGCCCGACATTGCCTCAAGGCTATACAGTTTTACAACATCCCATCCTTTGGCCTCGGCATAATACCTGCCTCTTTTTTCATGATTCTCATAAGAATCGCCCTGCATATCGGTTGAAACCCTAACCCAAAGCCCCACCTGTTTCTTCTGTTCCATATTTAATAACCTTGATTTTGCATCGTAAAGATACAAATAAAAAATGCTCTGTATGATACACTGATTGCTTTTTTTTAATTTTCATTCGTCAATTTTAATCTCAATTACTACTAAGCCAAACTATATTCCAATCTCTCTTTCCATTTTTTCCAGTCTGGCATCATACGTTCCTGTAAATTGAAAAAGGCTTTGGTATGATTGGGATGCACGAGGTGGCATAGTTCGTGAATGACAACGTATTCTATACTGCCTTTCGGAGCCTTGATCAACTCGGTATTTAGAATAATTTTCCCTGATGGGGTGCAGCTACCCCATCTTTTGGTCATTGTCCGGATAGATAATTCCGGCAGTGAGATTTTGTACTTATCAAATTTTGGCAAAGAGCTAAGAACCATTTCTTTAAAATGGATTTTAGCCTTCTCTTTATACCAGGCCTGGAGATGATGATGGAATGATTCAGATGAAAGATCAGGTGAATACATGATAATATTTCCCCGGTACAGTTTTATAAATGCTTTATCAGCTTCGATTGATCTTAATTTGTATTGTCTTCCCAGATACAAATGAGTTTCACCGTTCACATATTTTCTGGGTGGAGTGAGAGGATGATAGGATAAGAAATTGGCCTGCTGTCTAAGTATCCAACTTACTTTAGATGCCATTTTCTTTAAAACGTCAGGCTCAGAGGTGCCTAATGGGGCGATTGCGTGAATGGAACCGTCAGGATAAACTTTTATACCCAGGGTTTTACGATCATCATAAGATAATTGAAAATCAACCCTTTTTGAGCCAAAATCAACAGACAGTTTTGATTTCCCCATTACTGATATTTGATCTTTGCCACTTTGATACATTCTTCAACCAAATCGTCAATGTGAGCAAAAGGTAATTCAATTCCGTATTTTATTTTCAAATCAAACAAAAAATCATCAATGTCTATTTTGATCGTCCCCTCAACATCTTTGTTGTTTTGCCAATCTACCAAAAGATTTCCATTTTCAAAAACTGAAGCTCTGATAATTGCATCTATGTTTTTTGCTACATCTAAATTGATTTGATCTCTTGAGGACTGGTTCTTTAAATCGTTTTCAAATATGGAACCCGCGAGATTATAAAAGGCAATAGCGACCTTGTTTTCACTAATTTCATTGGGTACATTGTCTCTTTTCCCGTTTAAAAAATTATCTTCATAACCTTTGGCCTTTTTTAGGAACTCTGCTTCTGAAATTCTTTGCCTATGATAGTCATTGATAGCATCCTGGAGAAGCTGAGACAGTTTTTTGTAATATACAGGATCCTCATTCATCTGTACATTAATTGCCTTAATGGTACGACTTGCAATATGGTCTGCCTTTGCCGCCTTGCTTGTTAATTTTTCAACTTCGGCTTCTCGTTCTTTCGGATCAAAAATATTCTCAAGACTTGTTATTTTTAGGACTTCTCCCTGTGTGGAAATATGTTTATCTATTAGTTTTTGTACCTGTGATTCATATTCGGCATAATCAATTTCGTCAGAATAGCGCCTTTTTACTGACACCCGTAACGCAAGGAAAAACTTAGCATCTTTCTTATATTTATCAATCTGCTTTTCAGGTGTTATGGTCATAAATTCATAACTGGACATTGCAAGTTTCAAAAGGCGGCTAAAAACGGAAAGTTTATCATAGAATAAATATCTATATGCTGGGTCAGATAGCAATTCCTCATAAGCAGGCTCATCATATTTGTTTTGTATATTCTTGAATATATCCCATACTTCCGAATGTGCCTGTGGCAAATTTTCCAGTTCATTAACAAGTTTTGTAACTGTTCCTTGCAATTCTTCTTCATCAAAATCCTCAAGGCCTGAATAGTCGTTTAGAGCCTTATCCAGATTTTCAAGGTTGCCATAATAGTCAATAATAAGACCGTATTCTTTGCCTTCTGTAACCCTGTTCACCCGGGCTATTGCTTGCAGCAGTGTATGATCTTGCATGTGCTTTGTAAGATATAACACACAATTATTTGGGGCATCAAAGCCAGTTAATAGTTTGGAAACCACAATAATTATTTCCGGATCATCCTGCTTTTTAAAAGCATTGATAACTGTCTTTTCGTAGTTCTCCTTGGTGCCATATTTATCCATCATAGCCTTCCAGAACTTCAGGTTTACTTCTTCATTTTCTTCAAATGCATCTTCATAATTTTCCCGAACATCAGGTGCCGATATAAGAACCTCACAACTTACCCTGCCAATTTCTTTCAGGTATTCTCTATACTTAATAGCAATAGTTTTGCTTGGTGCCACCAATTGACCTTTGGCTTTTAGTGTGCCGAAAGTAATTCCCTGAACATTATCTTCAAAATGCTCCGATATGTCCCAGGCACGGGCATATATTACCTGATCGGCTTTATTCAACTGACTTTTAGTGCTGAATTTGCGCTTTAAGGCAGCTTTACCGTATTCGGTAAGGGGTTCTGAAACCTTTTCAAAAAAAGTATCTAAAGGCTTTTCGTTTACTTCTATCATATTGTGCCTACCTTCATAAAGCAGAGGGACAACAGCCTTATCAGCTACGGCATCAGTAATGGAGTATACGTCAATGATACCGCCAAATTTGTTGGCAGTATTTTTCTCTTTTTTCATGAGCGGTGTGCCTGTGAATGCAATAAAACATGCATTTGGAAAGGCACGCCGCATTTTTATATTCATTGGGCCATATTGACTCCGATGCCCTTCATCTACCATTACAAATATGTTTGGTGAATTAAGTCCCGCAGGCATCTGGCTCACAGCAGATTCAAACTTATTGATCACAGAGGTAATGACACATTCTTCATCGGAAAGCAATAAACCGAGCAGGCTGGTATCACGTTTCAACCCATCCATTTCCTTTTCGTCCATAGACTCACCACTAGCTCTTTTTATAGATTCAACTGAAGTGCCTTTTGTAGCGTTCTTTACAGAAACATGGCATTTTTTGAATGTTTCAGTGATCTGATCATCAAGGTCTATTCTGTCGGTTACTAATATAATCTTTGGATTTTTGATTTCAGTCTGCATGGCGATCTGTTCAGCAAGCATTACCATTGTCAATGATTTGCCACTCCCCTGGGTATGCCAGATTACACCACCTGACCTGTATTGACCATTGCCGTTTGGGGCAGGATGCAATGTGCTGATCTTTACCAGGGTATTTTTTACCGCATAATATTGCTGGTACCTGGCTATTTTTTTAATACCGTCATCATAGAGGATAAATTTAAAAATCAGTTCTAAAATCCGTTCTTTGCGACAAATAGCATAAAGTAATTTATCCTGTCCTGTGATTTGCTGATCCTGATCTTCAAGTCTATCAAAATAGCTGAGTACGGATTTGTACCTCTCCTTAAAAATAGCAACCCTGTCATTTGCTGGGAGCGGTGCATTTTTTAAAACCTCAAGCTGAGACAGATATTCACGCTCCTGTTCCTTAGTTTTGAATATTTCCTTCCAGATACTCCAGAATTCTTTGGGACTGGCAGTAGTGGCATATTTGGCATCATTTACAGCAAGGCTGAAAACTATATTAGAATAGTTATATAGATTTCTGATACCGTCATCCTGCTGATTGCGGAGTTGTTGCTCTATGGCCTTATCAACTGGATTTTTTATCTGTGGACTTTTACATTCGATAACCACCATTGGAATACCATTGACAAATAACACAATGTCTGGTCTGTACTGGTCATTACGACCGGAACGTAACACACTAAATTCTTCAGTTATATGAAAGACATTGTTTTCAGGGTTTTTCCAGTCTATATACCTAAAACTAAAGCTCTTTTTATCACCTAGCACCGTTTGATCCAGGCTTTTGCCAAGGGTAATGAGATCGTAGCAAGCCTGGTTAGCAGCCATAAACCCATTTTGCACTGGTAAATCCCTTAAATCCATAACAGCTGCATTTATATTTGCTTCTGAAAATGGAAATTCTTTTCCCTTGTATTCTATGCTGTTTATTTTTTGAAGCTGTGCCTTTAATACCTGCTCTAAAATTACATTACCGTACCTGCCATTGCGGGCTTCCAGGGCTTCATCTGGGCTAAGGTATTGATAGCCCATCTTCATTAAAAGCTGCAATGCAGGTATTTGAGAGATATGATCTTCGATAAAGGAGGGAGTTTCCATTTTAGTTAGCTTTATATTGAACTAGTTCAGGATCTGTAATTGTTGATCGCATTGTACTATCTCCTGAAATTATCTGTTGATAGAGATTACCTGCCTTATCCTCATACTCAATTAATATTCTGAATTCTAAACTAGGCGCACCGTAAACATTTCCGTCAGATCTGTTTGTGACAATATTAATGTAACTATCCTTTTTAAACTCATATTTTGTTCCAAACTCTGATCTGATAATCAATTGCGGTGGTTCATGTATATCTTTTACATTTTTAATAAAAGCATCCTCGCCAAAATTCTCAATAAAGAACCTAATCTCTGAACCAGACCTTTTACCACCATTTAGAAACAATCTAGGCCTTATACTTAGCAAGTACTTTTGTTTTTCTAAATCTGCCAATTTCATTGAACCTTCAGATGCTTCCATTTGTGAAAATGCTATTCCGCGAAGAACATTTACTTGCTCACTTGTTAAATTATTCCCTTCTTGTAAGATTGTATTTTGTGCATCAATTTTCGTGGCTATGTCAACAAGTTTATCAATCTGTTCTTGTTTATTTTTATCCTTTTTAAACAGCAAAATAAAGCCCGCAATAGCTCCAGGGACTGCGATAATGGCAGCGATTGCTATAACTACATCAGTCCATTTTGGTGAATCCATAATTAATAAATCAATAAAAATTTTTTAAACTTTTTTCCAAATAGTTTCAAAGCTTCTAGCCTCGCCCTGTAGTAATGGGACATACGAAGTATCTTTCCCATCATTGGAGAAGAACTTATTATTTTTTATATCAAGCACGGCAAAAACAACTTCAGGTTCTGTGTGTCCTCTAAGTTGATCTTCCATTAGTGATAATATCTGAGAGACCTTATCCTTAGTTAATTTAGTGGGTTTGAAGTATAATTTTACCGCATAAAATATTCCCCCAAATTCAATGCCCAATTCAGGATTGATTCGAACCCCTAAATCTCCAATGCGCCAATGGCAAAATGGAGGGGCAAACCATGAAATTGTTTTCCGTCCCCAAAATTTCTTATATCCTTCAATAGCAATTGGATAGTTGTCTATCTTTTTTTTATCTGTTAAGCTATCAAGAATGTTTTTGAGATCTTTTTTACTTTTCAAATTTTGATGGATTTCGATCAGTCCCTCCCTTAGAGGTTTATAAAAATCCGTTGAGGGATTATATCCAGGGCGATATTTAATTTCCTTCACCTTCGTCATTTTTGAACCACCAGACTTATTCACGAATTCCATGAAGTCAGTAAGTGAAATTTCTATTAATGATGTTCTTTTTGGCATAAATTTATCTTGAAGATTATCTTAAAAAATTTCTAATTAGCCGCTTGATCCCTTTTTAAATTAACAATCGCAGAAGGTGACATTACATAATGATTCTCTTCAAACCATATGAGAATATCTTGAATAAAAGTATATCCCTCTTCGGTGATGTAATTTAATTGAAGATTTATATGATCTGGAGGAGCTTCTCTATAGCTGACACCAATAAAAAAGGTTTGCTTATTTTCAAACTGATTGATAGTTGTCTTTGTAAGAGTGTATCCATCCAACGCCGCAGAAACTGCATAATCAGTAAGTGTTGAATGAGGACTTGAATTTAAAAAATCAATTCTAATTTTTTTTGTATCAGGATACCAAGTCAATGATGGAGTAATTATAGGTTTCCGTGAAGCTTCATATCTATTTTCTGCCGCAGTTTGCATATCTGTAAGCTGCTTTGCAATTGTAGTCAGACTATTAATTTCAGTTTCTCTTTCTTTATCCTTTTTCATCAGTTTATATAAGGTAATGACTGTAACTGGTACGCCAACAATTGCTGCAATTGCAATAACAACATCAGTCCATTTTGGTGCATCAACGTTAATGCTTATTATGTAAATGATTCTTAATATGTTATAAAGCATATTCATTTTTATTAATTTCTATAAATTTCCGATACAGCCTAATCTAGTTTCAATTTATATTGTTATTCAAGGGTCTCTATTCCACCGGAAACCTCTCTCCCAGTTGTTGTTTCCAGATATGACATGCCTTTAAAGTGTTTTCTTGCTCCAAGGCAGATTTTGCACTCTCAATCAATGATTTGAGGGAATCCTTAAAGTTTTCAAACTGGTTTGCATCCAGTTTGGCTAGAAAGTCATCACCAGGGGTTGCAGGGTTTTTGCAGGATGAATCCAATATAAAATAGTTTTTGATAGCTTTTGCCGTCTCGTAAAAAGCAATATCATCCCTATCATTTGGTTTAAAATGAACGGCAACCCATTTTGTAAATGCAATACCACTGGGCATTTTCCTTGACCTACAGTGCGCCCAGGTTTTAAAGTACTTCACCAAACGAAGAAGTTGTCCATTATTATTATCGCGTGCATCAAACCAATCACATAGTTCTTTCGGATCACTTTTTACCCAACCAGTTTTTGTTGCCAGGAAGGGATGTTTATCTTGCGTAGTTTTATAATACACCGGGAGGTCAATATCAAAATCACTCTTATAAATTACCCTGATACACTTCTCCTTATGCTGTGCTCCACCGCTGGTGTGGCCATTAATTGCTTCAAGCACCCACTTCTGCAAAGTTTTCGGCTCAACGTCAGGCTTGGTTAAAAAATAAATGCCCAGATCAACATCATACATCCCGTCCTTTCCAATAACCATAGTTCTCATTTTATATGAACCTTGGATATAAAATTTCGGAACTATGGAATTTGATTTCGCTTTGAAAAAATCAACGATTCTCTTTTCCAGGGCCAATCGTGATGATCTCATCTTGTCAACCTTTGCTTTTGGGACTGAAATCCCTTTCTCAAATTTCAGAAACTGACTATGAGTATTTGCCATATCGCTATATTTTTTATCAAAGAACATTTTCTTCACTATTAGGCCGCCCGCGACCGTTGCAATAAGTTTCCATAATATTCGTTGCATTGTTGTGAAATTCGTGACTGCCTTTTTCGGCCAGTCGGGTTAATATATCTTTATCAGTAGTATCCATGTCAACTTTTAGCGTGTCATCAAGGTCCGTATTGATTCGCATGTATTTAAACTTAGGATTTTCCCGATTTTCAGCATCTATGCCAAATTGTAATAAACTAATGAGGTTTTCTGTTTGCTGAGATTGTGCCTGCATGAACAGGTCAATGATTCTTCTTTTTTTGTTCTTCAGCATCCAATAAAAGATGCCCCAATTTTTGCGGTTTTTTCCATCAGTAAACTTTTGATTCCCCGTACCAAGCGATAATACATTGATGTTTGCCAGATCCTGGTAAAAGGCTGTTTGCGCTTCGATAATACCAAGCAGTGTGGGATTGTTTGCTACAACACCTCCATCAACTTTATTACTGAATGATTTTAATGTCCCGTTTAAATCAGTGTAAGATGTAGAGTATGGATCAAAATAGGTAGGTGCTGCTGATGTGCCCAATGCAACCTGATAGGCGGGAATGTGATAATCACGAGTAAAACGGGGATGATGACCTGTCTTTAAAACTGAGGGTTTCCCAATAAGTAAATCATAAATAGGAATACACACACTTGTTTTACAGTCCTTTAATCTTGGATCTTGGTTATTATTAATTGATTGGAATTTTTCCCGGATAAGTTTTTCTAAAGCTTCGCGATTGTGAGATGAGTGCCGAAATTGTCCAAAAATTAACCTTCTCTTATTACCGAAGATTGTGTCAGCATTGTCAATGTAAAGTTCAAAAATTTCTTTAGCTGGAACTCCCAGCGCCAAGGCAATAGCCAAAATACCTCCTGTGGAAGTACCGCATATTAAATCAAAGTGCTGATATACTTGCCAATTCTTTTTATCCTTGGCCTGTAGCTCAGCCTCAAGCTGTTCCAATATTTTAGCAGGAAACACACCCCGAATGCCACCACCATCTATACAAAGTATGTTAAATGCCATGATTATTAGTTAGTTAATTTGTTTACACGGACTTTCCCGCTCAAAAGTACTTGCATCAATCCTTTCTTTTGCTCTTTGAATTTTTGCTCTTCAGCTCTTAGGATTTGTATTTCTATATCAGCACTTTGAAGTATGTTATTAATCGCAGTTTGTTCCTCAAACGAGGGAATAGGTATCTTGATTTTGGAAAACTCATCCCACCTCAGACCTCCCCGCCGATTAATAGAACCTTCCATGCGTTTTTGATATTCATGGATATAAGCATAAGACTTTAAAAGCCTAAACAGATAATTGTCATTAACGATTTGAGTTTTGAAAACAGTGTACATCGGGCTAACAAGGCCTTCCTTTAAATTGGACTGATAACCAATACTACCTTCCTCAATATGATTTGTGGCATAAGCAAAATGATTTTGGGGGACAATTTTATAAGATGAAAGATCATTTGCGAATATTCTTCGACCAAAATATTCCAATGATGGAACGAGCCCGTCATACTTTGTACACGACAATACAGTCAATTCCTGATTGTTTATGTTTTTGATTGAAACTTCCTTCGCAAAGGATTTGATTGGTTTGTAAATCCACTTATCTCTATGCCCCTTTAATCTTGTCTTTCCAGAAAACAATTGTTGCGTAAGCCATTTTTTACGGGTTTCCTTTTGGGCAATTAGACCTGAGGTTGTCACGATTGCTTTATCCCAGGTTGCCAAAAGTGTAGCAATGTTTTTTTGTTCTTTAAAAGATGGCAGCGGAATCAAACTAGACCGCACCGTTTCAGTATCCAAACCAAAACGGGTGATTCCATTTGCTCTGCGTTGGAAATAATGGTTTACATTATATGAGCTCAGCGCATAATACAGGAACAAGCCATCCAAAATCGAAGACTTAGGCCTAATTACAGCCAGATGGTAACCACACACCAAATCGGGGATGTTTTCAATAACAAAAGCAGGTACAGCAATATCAGTTCTATCCTCTGAATCTTTTGTTATAACCACATCACCTTTTTTGAGCCTGAACTTTAAGAACTCTGCTTCTTTTACCGTGCCCTTGCTGAAATTAATACCTCCGAAGATGTATGTGTTTTTATAAACATCCGTGTAATTACAT
Source organism: Bacteroidota bacterium (assembly GCA_013287095.1). The sequence goes on from JABDEJ010000045.1 coordinate 15,421, forward strand.
AGATACACTTCCTTTTCTCCTGCAACAATATGTTTATCAACGTTGCTGAATATAACATTGGCACAGGCTTTTAACCGTTCAACGGTCCAGTCATTTGGCATCCAGCCTACAAGTGTTTTTTTGTAAGCTGCTTTTTTTGCACTACCCTTCATTTTCGCGTTCAATTTTTATTAAGACCCCGACTACAGTTCCAGTTTGTGCCGCTACCAATGCCGCATCTTCTCCTTCTGGTGCCAAAACATTTTCTACGGCACCAATTTCAATATCAAATAGTTCTGGGGTTGTTATTATATTTTGATACGATGGCATCGCACCAATACCCTCATTCCATTTCTGAAGACATTTTTGTTTTTTTGCATCAATGTCACCCAAAGCAAGTATTTCAGGATCTGTATCTAACCGCTCGATAAAAACGCAATAACATATTTCCAATTGATTTTCTCCAACGTTTGGATCTTTTTCGGCCATTGCGTGAGCTAACCGATCAATATCTGCAATGATCTTTTTCGAATATTGATTGATAGCTTTACATTCTATTCCGACTTTGCTATATTCTTCATCATTTTCATTATTTGTTGAAATGACAATATCAATTCTTCCTTTTGTGCCCCTTTTAGGAAAATGATCGCCCCTATATATGCGGTTTCTTACGTCCAGCTCTGCATAAATATTGTCTTCATTTTCTGGAATTCTAACTATATAAGCAGGAAAGGCTTTTTCTAAAAAAGTTTTTGAATTATTTTCTAAAAATATGCGATAACCTCTATCTTCGATGTCATGATTCCATGAATCAAGGCGTTCAAAAATTTTTACCTGGATAAGGCTTTCAATCATTTTTGATTGAAAGCGATTATAGGTAACCAAAGCAGAAATATTCAATCGATAAGCATCATTTGCGCCCATCTTTAAGGCATTTTCGAGTTCAGGTATGTTCATTTTCTTATATTCTTTAATTTGCAGTTGTTTACCAAGAAATTATGGATTTAGAGATTCCCATTTGAATTGTGTTTGGAAATTTCAGGAAGAGCAGCTTTTTCTACATCGTGCTTTGTGCCACCCCCATGCCAGATACCGGTTCCTACCCATATTTCATAATGATAAAGCCACTCGCTTGCCCAGGGAATTATTGTCTGTGTGTATAGCTTGCCAACGTTCCATTCAATGCCATCAGGATAGTATAAGCATAGCTGCTGTTTTGGCGTAGAGTAAACATGGGGTAGGGTAGTTTTTCCTTCAGCAAGTTGTAGCTTTGGTTCTGATACGAAAAACTTAACGCCACAATTTATTTTATAAACGAGCTTGACCTTATATTCATCACCTATAGGTGAAGGGCAAAGAGTATGGACCCATGTCAATTCATGGTCACGGGTTCGATGTACATTGCTTCCGGGGAACATACTCTTCAGGTTGCCCTCTTGCACAATGAGCGGAATCCTTTTAATTTTCCTGCCCATGAAAATTATGTTGAGGTATTTTAGTTCCTTGGCTCCCCAGAATTCCTGTTACAGCAGCCATTCTATGATTGCCCGATTCAGTTAATAACCGGGCATTATCGCCCAGGTTGCTAAAAGCAGTTGTTACTTCTCTTTGCCCAAAGCTGTTTCCAAGGGCTTCTTGAATTCGGTAAGAGCCCCTTTCACCTGTGGCCTTTTCGACATCCAATTTTATCTGTTTTATCCATTTATTGAAGTTTTCTTCCTTTTGTGGATTATCAGGCCATTTATCAGCAAAGTTTTCCATTGCATTAACTGGATTAGGAATCCATTTTATGAATTTGCGCAATACCGGGTCGTATCGCTCCTGAATCATTTCCGGCATTCTATCTATTATATTCAGCAATCCCTGAATAATGCTGGTTTCTTTTTGGTATGCCATTCCAGCAAGAGTCGTTATAATAATAGAAATTGGCTTATCACAATTCCCGTTAAACATGATGTCTCTATGGCGTTTTAATATTTGTACCATACGCACCAGAGGCTCCTTTTCCGATCTATATAACGGAACTGGTTGAACAGCTTCAAGCAGGGTGAAAGCCTTTTGAAATTCTAAAGATGCCTGCCTTTCAAACCACATAGCATACCCAAATGGGTTGCTTTTTAACCATTCATCAGGATTTGTGGCATCGCGATAGTTAAATGATTCTTTATCAGTTATACGGATTGCCAAATCCTCAACATTTGTAACCTTTTCCCATCTATTAGACAATGACTTTTCTATCAATATCTTAAAATTGCTGCTCATAATTGAGGGTAAGATGTCCAGATGAAACTTAGCTGAATCGGCATATTTTAGTGTCCAACAGCGGCGGCCTTCTTCATCCAACAACCTTTTATAGGTCGCGTGTGCACTTAGTCTATCACCAACTATTTTTTTCAAGTTAAACTGTGTCCATTCTGCTTTTTTAGCCTCAAGACGGCAAACCAGGTCAATATCCAGTTCGTCATCTTCACGTATAGGTTTGGTTATAGCTCCATAAAGGAAAGAGCCTTGTGGCAATATTTCAGGTTTATAAGGTGCCAAGGGTGATTCTGGATGTGCCAACCATTCTCCGACATGTTCATAAGTTGTTACGGCAGCATCGTGCTGCTCTTTTGAAATATCAAGAGATTTAGCGAGTTCCGTAAAAATTTTATTAAACTCCTCGCGTTGTTCAGGTGTTAACATATGATGTGTTATTTATTTTCTTATATATCAAATTATAAATAGACCCTATCCATTATTTTGGGGGAGGGCTTTAATACGGTTGTCAATTTCAGTCATAATATCCCGCACAAACCTTGTTGCCATTTCATTCATTTCCTTTTCTGTTGGGGCCTTATCGTATAGAAATTCTTTAGGTTCCCGGCCTTCTGAAGTATAAATATTGAATGTTACGCTGTATTTGTGATCTTCAAAACTTATTTTCAACCCTTTATGTATATCAAAAGCCTGTACTCCCAGCCTTTTTAACTTATTAAAGGATAAATTGATGTCAAGGCTATTTATGCCTGGTGTTACGGGTCCCCAGGAGTCACGAATATTTGTTACAAGCTCATTTATATCCTTAACCCCTGAACCAGTCCCGTTGAGGTGGAAGTAGTGAGTAGTAGAAGCGAACCAGGCTTGGACTTTTTCAAGCTTGTTAAATAGAATTCGAAGAAATGGGTCAATGAACTGGTTTAAAACTTCATCCAAAGTCTTTTCTGACTTAGTTTCTACAATATCGCTAGAAAATCTTTCAAGGTTTTTCTCAAACAAAGCAAGTTCTTTATCAACATCATCGGGTTCTTCAACGCTTTCACCTTTAGCTGCCTTAATTGATAATTCGAGCGACCAAATCAATTGTTCAGTAATGTATTGCATAAAAGAAGCTAAATCTCTGGCATCTGCTTTTTGAAGAGCGGCATAATAATTTTGTTTGTCAGAAGCTTTGATAATAACAGGCGGAAAACCTCCTTTCAGAAGGATAAAATTCATCACCAGTCTTGCGACTCTGCCATTTCCATCGTCAAATGGATGGATACTTACGAATTGGTGATGGAAAGTCGCAGCAACCTGAAATGGATGCAGACCTTTGGACCTGTTATAATATCTGTCCATTAGTTCCTGCATTTTTGCAGGTGTTTCTTCAGGACTTGCAAAAAAGTGCATTTCACCTGAGAGGAGGCGAACAGAATTTGGGGAATCTTTATATTTCCCGATCTCAATAAGTCTTTCGGTTTTTTGACCATCGGGAGTTTCAGCCACCTTCCAATATGGCTCAACAAGGATAATTTTATTAAGCGTTCTGATATCCGCTTCGGTAATATCTCTTTCTTCTTTTGCCCATTCCCTTATAAGTTTAACCGCAGCATCATGGGCTTTCATTTCTTCGTACTCCCGACTGATGTGGTTTCCTTCAGTTCTGCCAAATATTAAATAAAGCTCAGTTTCGTGATAAGTTAGCGTATTGCCTTCAATATGATTGGAGTTATAATTCCATTCAAGCCTGAATTTTTTCCATAGTCTATCCTCATCGCCTTTTGTTCACTTTCTAAATATGTGGCCATAATTCAGTATTTTA
>JABDEJ010000046.1:0-213 GCA_013287095.1 Bacteroidota bacterium
ATAGCAATCTGAATCACGGATTTGTCGGATAGATGCAGGGAGGTCACGGAACGAATCAATATAGTTTAAGTCAGCAGTGCTATCAACAAATTTCAAATTTCCTGCCGGACTTGATCCGGCATCTTCCGATTTCCGATAAATGAAATAATTTTTGACATCAAAAGATTTTGAAGGCGTCCAGGAAATAGAAGCGGCTTTGTTTGGGTTGGATAC
>JABDEJ010000046.1:223-18970 GCA_013287095.1 Bacteroidota bacterium
GCACGGGGCCCCGGTTAATTATCCTGAGACCGTGAGCACTGTCGGTATTGGATGCAGAAACTATTGTATCATTTAAGGAATCAATGCCTTTGATAAGGTATTGATAAACAGTTTGGCAAATGATGGCCGTGTCTTTAAAAGCAAATACATTATTAGCCAACGTATCTATCAGGATGCCATCACGATAGAGCAGGTATTTGCCTACCTTCCAACCCGCATAACTGTTCCATGACAAGTGGTTAAAGCTATTATCTGAGGAGGCTTTTAGATGTATGGTTTCATGGTAAATGGTAAATGGTCCCGTGTTTCCACAACTATCCACGGGCTGAATTTTATAATAATAGGATTGGTCATAAGTATCCAGACCCGTATCAATTAAAGTCGTGCCAGGCCAATGATCAAAGATCAATGACCAATAAAGCCCATCAATACTCCTGTAAATATTATATCCTTCTAAATTATTATCCAACGCCGCAATCCAATCAAGTTCAATCCTTCCATACGTGACATCCGTTCTTAAAACCGTAACATCCCTGATCTGCCCAGTGATCGGCGTTATCGTATCAAAACTCTTCACCGTAACAGAATCCGAAAATGATATTTCACCATTGGCAAGCATGGCCTGTACCTGGTAGGTATAGTCTTGGTTACAGGTAATATTTGAATCGCGCAAAGCAGAATCTAATCCCGCACGGCTCACCAGAAATTGCGGCCCCCCATCTTTTGATTTATACACTGAATAGGCTTTGACTGGGATGCCAAAATAGTTGGTCCATTTGAGCCCTTCACCCAGGTTCTGGTTTTGTACGGTGAGCAATATCGTTTTGTGGATATTGGAGTTAATGCCCACATCACAAACATTATACGTAAGGATATAATACTTATAAGCATATTGTAATGTGTTGATATTCTCCTGGATATAGCTTGTATCATTTAAATCGGTTACATCTTTTATGAGCGCGTATTTGCCATTCGCTGTATTCAGGGAATAGACATAATAGCCTCTTGCGTTGGTATCATTCAAGGCAGCCCGTTTCCATTGAATATATATCTCGCCATTGATTTCATCTGATTTGAGAACTGTAGCATAGATCAACTGTGCTGAATCAGCATCGGGAATGATGCGTGGAATGGCACTCAGACTATCCGAATAACTTACCATTCCAGCTTTTGAATAAACAGCTCCTATTTTATAGTAATAGGTTTGCCCTTTGGTGACATTGGTGTCGATATCAATGGTTGCGTTGTTCGGCAATTCATTGATCATTTTGTAGTTAACTTTATCCGCTGAGCGAAGGACCACCAAAGAATCGGGTGCAGAAGGGGGTGCGTTGAATACAGGCAGGGAAAGGCTTACCTGCGGCCTGCAGGCCAATGCTTTGGCAGTGAAAGGCTCAACGCAAACGGTATCCGATTCTGCGGCATTGAGACAGGAATCGAAAGTGATAATGGTATAACAAATCGGGTTAGCAGTGCTCACGGTCTCAGGATAATTAACCGGGGCCCCGTGCAAGTGCGTGAAATAATCTTTGCCCGTCCAGTTGCCATTTATATTCCTCTCGATCACATATTTATATACATCCGGCGAATCGGAAGTAATAAAGCTGAGCTGGGTATTATAGGAATTCAATACGCTGAGAACAGTGATTTTAGCTGCATTGGGAGGAATGGTATCCAGCGCTTTATGGCCCGTGGTATCAGACCAGGAAAGCTCACCAGGGTTGTAGCCAACAGCTGAGATCCGGTAGTAAATAGCATAATTGCAGGGCGCTGGAAACTCCCTTGAAGCCGTATCATTTCCCGGCACGGAATCTATGGTTACAAAGCTCCCGCTTTGTAATCTTTCAATTTTGTAATCTTTAATTTTAAATCCATGATAAGGCGTCCAGTTTAGCTGGTGGGTGAGCTGGCCGACTTTTACTGTAAGGGTCATGGTTTGGCTGGTGGGTGACTGTACAAACTGGCTATTGCAGGAGTCATAGGTTACCAGGTAGTATTCATAATCCGAATCTTTGGTGTCAAGGCCTGATTGTATGAAGCTGTCAACGCCTGGCGGAAAGTTTCCGCCTATTTTGGCGAAATTTTTACCATCCCTGGAAAAGAAAAGTTCGTTATAGGTAAGGTTTCTTTTATTGATAGTTATCCAATTGATCATCACCGAGCCATTGGCGGCTGAAGTGCTTATCTTACTGGCTACCACCAACTGCAATGACGGCACGGGATACACTTTTACAATTTTTGTAATGGAATCTTTCACTGTACCATTGCTTGTTACCAATTTTACACTGAAAGTACCCGGATACTTGTATTGATGGGTTGGGTTTTGCCGGGTAGAGGTATCTGAGCCTGTCGAAGATGTGTCACCAAAGTCCCATTTCCAGCTTATAGGTTTAATAAAAGTAGAATCGGTAAATGTGGTACTTAATCCCAGGCAAACACTGTCTGCCCCGAAATTGGCGACAAATGGAGGACAAACCATTGAATCCGCTATTCCATAGTTGGCTACACCATAAAAACTATCTGAAGTAAGGCTTAAATTTACAATTCCAATATTAGGATTAATACTATCAATATAAATGGGAAAATCTGAAACTTTTGGTATAAGAGATTTTGTATTGCAGCCGCCCGTATTGGCATTTTTGTCGGCTTTCACAAGAAAATACTCATTGCCCCCATTATAATAAGAAGAATCCAAAGTATTGGTGGTGCCAAGCAATGCAAACCCGCCGGAAGGCAAGCGTGTGAACGAATGCGATGGGTTGTTATAATACCCATCACCATAAACATTATCATATATTTTTGAAAAGATAACCTTACCCGAAGTATCTATCTGCATGATGCCGATACCGTTGTCTATATTCTTGAGCGGAATACTGATATTTTTACCTGTACTGTCATAAAAAGCATATCCAAAGATGCCACTATACCACAAGCCAAAAGGGAATGGCACCGGATTGTACCTCAATCCAAAATCATATTGCTTTGACCATAAAAGGACTCCCGTACTATCCAGCTTTTGAATGTTACCGTAATAAGCATATGGTGAGTGATTATCAAAAACTGAACTAAGGACATATATACTTTTATCAGGCAATTCAATGACCGCATTCATGAAAGTGGTGGATGTGCCAGTCAAACTGTTAAACCCCGTCTTGATCCATTTTGGATTTCCGTTGTTATCAGTTTTAATAATTGCATCAGAAGCCCATCCGCTTAAAATAATTCCGCCGTCTCTTGAAACAGCGATATGTTCAATGTTGGTATTGAAGCCACCGTTCCCATATCCTTTGGCCCAGATTACAGATCCTGTTGTATCCGTTTTAATGACCATGGGCAAACTGTATGAAACAGCGCCAGGTGATGTAACCCTGCCAACCAATAAATAGCCTCCTTTGGGATCATTTACCACCATTGTCACAGAGGTTCTTGAATAAGAAGAGGGGGAACTGGAAGTCCCATGGTAAACATTTGACCATAAGACATTCCCATTCAGATCAATTTTAAAGAGGTATCCCGGGCCGAAGCCGCTTCCCGGATATTCCAGGGTGCTGGTACCTACAACCACATTTCCATCAGGTGCCAGCGCCAAATCTACGTATTGGTTGGACGCGGATCCAAAGCCAATACTGTCAGTCGTCGGGGGGCACTCATACATTTTTGACCATATTACTTTTCCAAGACTATCAACCCCGAGGAGATGAATAGAAAAAGTACGGGTTTGTCTGCTTGAACTTAAAAATTCAGCAATTCCGGAAATAATAAAACCACCATTGGGCAAACTGACGATTCCGGAGCTGAATATATTGCTATCGGAACTGAACGTATTGCCCCTGTAGTTGAACGTATTGCCCCCGGAGTTACGATATATTTTCTGGAATGTCGCTATTTTCTGCCCATTGGCAACAATGCCCGCAAGGCAGAAAATAAAAACAAAAAGAAAGCGCGTAAACCTTTTAGACATATAATATTGAAATGGCAAAAAACAAATATGCGGAAAAAAGGTGAGAAAGAGAAATTGTTTAAACTATGATTTTCAGGATAAACAGATTTTAGGATGCCATAGTGGTTAGCTGGGCGTTAAAGTTGGCAACTTTTAAAAAGTTGACAACTTTCCAATTGTCGTACTCTCATGCAACAAAATCACTACGGAAGTAAACAGTACAAATCCTCCTATCTGGTGAAGTGCAGCCAGGGTAATGGGAGCAGCATAGAGTAAGGTGGAGACACCCAGGGTAAACTGTATGACCAGGGCTATGATAAAAAATGCAACGGCACTAGTGAGGGCAGGTACCGGATTTTTTCTATGGAGATAAACGAGGATAAAACCCAAAATCACCAAAATGGTGCCAATGTATCTGTGCACAATCTGAACGCCAACAGGATAGTCAAAAAAGCTTGCGAATACCGGGTGAAAAGTTGAAGGAATCCATTCATCTCCCATTTTAGGAAACGTATTATAAATTTTCCCGCCGCCGAGGCCTGCCATAAATGCCCCATAAATAATCTGGATTACCACCAAAGATGCAATTGTGATTGTGAGTTTTCTAAATAGTGGTGTAATATGTCCCGGCGATGTTTCTTTATTTTGATGTATCAGGTCAAGAGCAACCCATAATGTATATCCATAAGTGATGAATGCCGTAATGAGGTGCAATGCGAGCCGGTAATGGCTTACACTTGGCCGGTTCACCAACCCGCTGGCCACCATATACCAACCGATAAAACCCTGGAGCGCACCGAGCAATAGGATGATTACAAGTTTCCTGATCAATGGCGGGTCCAGCATTTTCCGGAACAGGAAATATAAAAAGGGGATAATAAAAACCACACCAAGCAACCTGCCCACCAGCCTGTGAAAATATTCCCAGTAGAAAATGGATTTGAACTGTTCCACATCCATTCCGGTATTTACTTTTTGGTACTGAGGTGATTGTTTGTATTTATCAAAGGCAATATTCCAGTCGGCCTGGTTTAAAGGTGGAACAGAACCCATAATAACATCCCATTCGGTAATAGAAAGCCCCGACCCGGTAAGCCGGGTAATGCCACCCAGTATTACCATTAAAAAAATGATAAAGCAACCTGAAAGCAACCAGATGATGATGGGTTTATTATTGCGATGTTTTTGCATGGATTGTTTTTCAGGTAATGCCGCAAAGTTGGGGAGTTTTTGATTAAAGCTTGCCTTTCAAAACTTATTTTTATGACATCATTCCCCGGGTTGCACCCGGGGTTAGCCGTTGGTGAAACCGGCGGATAAAAGCAAGCACGAATCCCAACCCCGCAGTGGGTTGAACAGCATAAACAATGATAGGCATAAAGTGATACCAGAAGATGTAAAATTGGTTCAAGTAATACTGAAACAGTCTGTTTGGGAAAAACTTACCGAAAATCCGAATCCCTTAGAGCTTCAAGGATATCAACAGGTATGCCCTTTCTTCTTTCTCTGCCTACAAGAGTATAAATCAATTTTTGCCTGGTATAAATGCAACGTTGAACAATAAAATAAACCGGAACAATAACAGTTCCGATGGCATAAACGCCAAGCCCGGCAGCGATAAAAGTTGCCGCAGCGCCCGCCATTTCACCAAGAGCTTCCACAGCGCCTACCAAAACGAGCCCGCTTCCCAGAAAAGAAGATAAGAATGGGATCAATGCAAAATCAATACCGGCCATGCCTCTCTTTCTATAAAACATATTGATTATTGCCTTCGCAGTATCGTCTTTGCCATAGTAATACGTAAACTCAGTTTTTGATAAATGGTAATCCAGGTTTTCGATGAGAGTGGAATCCTTAGCAGATTGGATTTTTGCGGGGCTCTGCGCAAAACAGGATTTGTTTTGGGACAGAAAACATAAGCAAAAAACTGATAACACCAGGATTATTTTCATGGCTTCAGAAATTGTTTGCGCAAGGTAAGTAAAAGTTAAGAGGCAACCAATTCGCAGCAGAATACGTTTACTTATATAACAAGTTGGTTTGCGAAATTTTGTAATTTGCAGGTTATTGGATATAATTTGCTTCAAATTATGAGCGTGATGGCTTGAATTTTGCTTGATTTATTGAGCCATGTCAAAAATATCTTAGTGTCAGATGTCTTTTAAGCATTCTTATAAAACAAAGATTTCAATAGCGAAAGCTTTTTGGATATGTTTTGCAATGGTTTCTATTTCAGGTATTGCAAATGCAGGTACTAAATTCATTCCGAATGGCGGTCAGTGGTCTTCAAACATCCTGTATGAGGCAGGTTTGCCAAGTGGTGCATTTTACCTTGAAAAAAATCAGATAACCTATTTTTTCTTCGATGAGGATGCGCTGCACCAGGTATGGCACAATTTTAAACAAAGCGCCCTGGTGCAGAACCAGGTCATCAGGGTTCAATTCGAAGGCAGCACAGGTCCAACGGCGGTTAATGCTACCGGGGTGTCGAGCAATGAGTATTATAATTATTTTATCGGCAAAGACAGGTCTAAATGGGTCGGGAAAATTCATGCCACCGACCAGGTAACCATGCAAAACCTGTGGAATGGAATTGATCTTGTCATCCAGACCAGCGGGGATGGAATTAAGTATAGTTTTATCGTTCACCCGGGTGCCGATCCCAGCCTGATAAAACTCCGTTATTTAGGTGCAGACAGTACGAGTGTTGATGAAAGTGATACACTCAGGATATGTTCTCATTTGAGAAACATGACAGAGCTTCCACCGGTTTCGTATCAGTACAGGAAAGGCTTATTCGACAAAACCGCCACTTATTCTGATGTTGAATCAAATTACAAACAATTAGAGCCCAATCTGATTGGATTTGAGGCACATAATTATAGTAAACACGATACATTAACCATTGACCCGATTTTGATTTTTTCGACCTTCTCCGGCTCAAAGGCAGATAATTTTGGATTTACAGGGACTTTCAACCCTGCCGGGAATGGCTTTTCGGGAGGTACGGTTTATGCACCCGGCTATCCAACAACCACAGGGGCTTTTGAAGTAAACTACCAGGGTGGAGCTACCACTTATGACGGTATGGGTAACCTACAGGAATACGGCCGCGATGTAGGTATCCTGAAATATACCCCAGACGGTACCCAACTGGTTTGGTGTACATATCTTGGCGGAAAAAATAATGAGCAGCCCCATAGTATGATCGTAAACAGCAAAGACGAGCTCATCGTTTTTGGTACTACGGCGAGCGATGATTTTCCAGTGACTCCGAATGCTTATGATACTACCTATCATGGCAATGGTGATATTTATATTGCGATCTTTTCAGAAGACGGCTCTAAACTGATTGCTTCAACCTATGTGGGAGGCGGGGGACGAGACGGTTTCAACGGCAGCCAGCCTTATAGTGAGCCCACAGGTCCTCTATCTTACAATTATGGAGATGCCTACCGTGGCGAGGTGATCGTTGATAACGCAGACAACATACTTGTGGCTTCCTGTACCCAATCAAATGATCTCATTACAAAACAACCTTTTCAAAGCAATTTTGGAGGCGTTCAGGATGGCCTGGTCATGAAATTATCCGCTGATCTTTCAACATTGGACTGGATGAGTTTTTTGGGCGGTTCAGATCAGGACGCTGCTTATGGGATACACCTTGACAGCAAGCAAAATATATTTGTTTGCGGTGGGACACAAAGCACCGATTTCCCTACAACAATTGGCACCATATCGCCAACCTATAATGGAGGTATTGATGGTTTCCTAGTTAAAATAAGTCCCGATGGCAGTAAGATTTCTGCGGCCACTTATATGGGCACACCATCTTATGATCAAAATTACCTTGTGCAGGTAGATGAGAGCGACCAGGTTTATGTTACCGGACAATCACTTGGCCAATTTCCGGTTATTGGTAAGGTTTATAGCAATCCAAATAGCAAACAATATATTGCCCAGATAGATAACAACCTGGATAAAATTCTTAATTCCACCGTTTTTGGTGCCGGTACCAGTGATATCAACCTTTCTCCTTCTGCTTTCCTGGTTGATGTTTGTGGCAGGGTATATGTTTCCGGATGGGGAGGACAGGCAAATAACTGGTATAATCCTCCGACAGGAAATACGAATGGTCTTGCGCTTACATCAGATGCTTTTCAAAGGAATACCAATGGTTCCAATTTTTATCTGATGATATTGTCAAAAGATATGACCAACCTGGTTTATGCAACTTATTTTGGAGGCTTGAATTCTCAGAGTGAAGAACATGTTGATGGCGGTACAAGCCGGTTTGACCGAAATGGCATCGTATATCAATCGGTGTGTGGCGGATGCGGCGGCTATTCAGATTTCCCTACTACTGTAGGGGCCTGGAGCCGAAAAAATAAGGGGGTAAGGGCTTTTGATAAATTTGAAGGGGGCTGTAATAATGCGATGTTCAAAATAGACCTTAATTCAGCAGATTTTCCGCCCAAGTTGGATGATACGGTTATTGTCACAAGTGTCGGCGATACCATTAATTATAGTTTTACCATAACAGACCCTCAGGGAGATTCTGTTTATGCCCATGCCAGCGGAACAATCCTTAATGCGGCTGAGGTAAATCCCCCGGCGGTTTTTGTGGCAGATTCAGGACTTGGCCAGATTAAAGCGCATTTTATGTGGCCGGCCAATTGTAACCAATATCTTGGCGATACAATTGTGGTTGCAGTTTCCGCGAGAAACAATAGTTGCCCCGTTCCGAGGACAGTGACACACTACATAAAAATAGTTATAAAAAGACCTCCAATACCCCCGGTTCCTGAAATGTTTTGCATTGAGCATGTTGATAATAGTACCGTACGGATTCGCTGGACTGCGGTGCCACCAAGCAAAAACCTGGGAGGGGTACGGTTGGTAAAAGTATTCCCCAATGGCGTAGATAGTGTTGTATATTCGGGGAGCGGATTGTCACCTGAAGAATATGTTGATCCGGCGGTACCAAATAATATGTCAGTCAACTACGGTTACTTTTTATATTCTGTAAGCGCATGTGGCGTTGGCAATGATACGGGAAGGACAGCACATACGGTTCCTGAGGCTGATTCCATACCAAATGGCCTCAATGTTTTTTCTGTATCAGTCGAAAATAACAAGAATATCAGACTATTGTGGAACCAGTATCCATACGGGAGTTTCCACTCTTATATTATCTACCGCAAGGAGGGAACTGATCCCTCAGCCCAATTTGAATATTACAAGGTTATTACCAGTCAAAAAGATACCAGCTACCTGGATTCTAATGTAAATGTACAATCCACCAGTTATTGCTACCAGATATATACCGTGACCCAATGCGGGCTGGTAAGTCTGCCCGGTAATGAAGGATGTTCTATAGTTCTTAAAGGCAGTTCCATACCTTTTGTGAATAATTTGAGTTGGAATCCGTACCAGGTTTGGACGAATGGGGTTTACAAATATGAAGTGGTGAGACGAGACCCATCAAAACCCGATTCTGTGGTAGGCTCTCTTACTTCAGCTACAAACCTTGTTTATGCGGATGATTCACTGAATTATGATGAAGGCATCTACTGGTATCATATTGTGGCACTTTCCGGCACAGATTCGAACTCGGCAAAAAGTGTTTCCAATGAAATTCAACTCATTCAAAAACCAATATTGTATGTGCCTAATGCTTTTACCCCAAACAAAGACAATGTAAATGATAAATGGGGGTTTGTGCCTGTGTTCGTAAAGGATTTCCAAATGAATGTCTTTAACCGATGGGGAGAATTTGTATGGCATACCAATGATAAACATATTCAATGGGATGGCACTTACAAAGGTGAACAACCTTCGAATGATGCATTTATCTGGCAAGTTGACTTTACAGGATGGGATAATAGCCAGAATTTTAACAGCGGATATGTGACAACGCTACCCTAATTCTTAATTTTTATTTATTTTCTCGTTTCAAGCGCTGCAATTTCGTCTTTAAGCCAGTTGATGTTTGCTATATTTTTTGTTTTTTCCATGGCTTGTTTTAGTCGGGCCATATTTCTCTCATAATTTCTATCGCGTTCATAAGGCAATTTGATTTTGAGAGAGAATGCTTTTTTGGAAAATCTTAAAAGATTATTGTACACCTCAACGTTGTCTTTTGAAATGAGTTTGTTGCGGCGTAGGTATATACCAAAAGCAGAAACCAGTGCGTAAAAACTATCTTCCTCTTCCAGTTTATAGTATATTTTAAGCAACATGGCCTTGGAGTCCAGGTTGTAGTATATGTCTGTGAATTCTACCGAATTAAGCAGCTTTGTTGCTTTTTTGTAATCGCCGGTTTCGTAATAATAATTGGCAAGATTATATGTATAAGCGTTCTGCCGGACTTCACCGGGCAGTTTGTCTTTGAATATATTGATCATATTAAATGTCCAATCATATTCCTTCAATCGGAGACCAATGGAGACGAAGTTTTTAAACTCCCACTGAATATTCTTGTTATCGGCAAATACCAGCCCGTTGTTTAATATATGTTTGTAGATTTCGAAAAGCTGATATAAATAATCCGTATTTCCCTGGTTAAGTCGGCGGATACAATAATTCTGGGCATAACCATATATAGATTGTAATTCTTCCACGGTAAAATTAAATTCATTCTCAGCTGCCAGTTTTTTCAATTCAAAGAAATATGGTTCATGATCTTCAGTGGTTAGCATCAGGTACATGTTCAGATATATCTGTATTGCAGAATAGCCGCTGTAAATCTTTGGATTAGCCTGAAGATAAGGGACAACAATATCAAGCATTTTAAGATCATAATCAACTGATAATATCCTGCTTCGGTTTATCATTTCACAGGCATCTTTCAATTTCAAGGCCAGGTAAAACAGATCAAGTTGATCCAGTTTTATCTGGAGGCTTTCATTACCTGTGATTGAACCATGGATCCTGAAGCCATAATCCTTTTCAGAATGGATCATAAAAGTCTCGTAAAAATAATTGCTATCCCTGATCAAAGTTTGAGAATGAAGCTGTTCAAGGTCTTTTTCAACGCCATTTACCAATGCGTCAAGATCTTTTGTATAAACAAGGTTTATAAGTTTCAGTTTTTGTTGAAACTTGTTTTGGCGGTAGCTTTCAATTGACAGATATTCTTCCAACAGGTTGGTGAGAATATACATAAGGTCCGTAAGTCTCCTTAATCCGTAGGACTTGCCCGGATAAATTTTGGCAAGGATTTTATTGTTATCAATTTGGCTTTTATGTAACAATCCTTCCGAAATTATAATATCTAATAGCTTGGTTATCTCCTTATTGGTGTTAAAATATGGTGATTCTACAAAAGCCCTGAACGAATACAACTCTTCTTCAGAAAGTTTTTTGAGGGTTTTAATAAGTTTGCTCTTATGCATAGAGTTTAATGAGAATTGTGTTTTTATTTGATAAGTTGTTTTTTTAAATACTTGTAATATATATAAATATATATTATATTTGACAAATATAGGCTTAAAATTAGATTGAGAAGCTAAAGAATATGTATTTTTTTGACCTTGCGATTATTCCAATCTTCGTATCGTCAATTAAAACTATTTAGGTAACTTAGATTTATATATCATGAAAGCACAAAAACACTACTCATTGCAAGGTGCAAAATCAAGCAACGAATTACCCTCAAAAAACACCTCTTCTTTGCCAAAATTAGTTTGTCGAACCGTATTTTCAGGGGTTATTCTTCTTATAGGCTTGTTAACCCCGAAGTACGGCTTTTGCCAATTAAGTGGAACCTATACCATAGATTCAACCCAGCCTGTATCTAAAACTAACTATCTGAATCTGCACTCTGCTTTTATTGATCTTGATTCGGGTAAAAGGTATGATGGATTTTCCGCAAACGGACCAGGTGTTAATGGCCCCGTAATTTTAAAAATGGCCGATGGTACTTATAATTATGGTGGAACGCCTGCCACGCCGGTCATAGTTGCACTTTCCTCCGTTTCAGGGAGCTCAGCCACAAATACAATTACCCTGACTTCTGCCTCATCTGATAGTTCTAAAGTATTGTTTTCTAATATGATATTAGGGCTTGACAATGTACATAATGTTGTTTTGTCCAAAATCGGGTTTAATTTAAAATATACAGGAGGTTCAGCAAGTATTTTCATCATGATGGGATCAAATATTACTATAACACATAGTCTTTTCCAGACAACTGCAAAGAATATCGGTATCATAAAATATGATAGCGATACTACGGATAGCGTAATGATTTCTCACAATAATTTCCAGGGTTCAAGTTTAAGCATGGAATTAAATGAAGTGAAAAACTTATACGTAACTGATAACATTGTGTCAAATGCATCTTCATCTTCCGGACTCCCCAACGGATACTTGTCATTTTTTAGCAGTTTTGGGGATAGAAACCTGATTATCAGAAATAATACTTTTTTAAGAAATGTTGATACGGCCTTTGCTGTTGTCTCCAAAGGGTTTTATGTTTCAAATAACAGGATTTTGGCCAATACTGCCATTTATGTAGGTGGAGAGGATTCCACTGCCGATACAATTGTTAACAATACCCTTATCACACACCATTGCGGCATTTATGATATTGCTTATTATGATTATGAGAACCTGGCAATACTTGATAATAATATTTACACAGATTCAACTGGCGTAGGCGGCAGTGGTGAATGTATCTATGTCGAAAACAAATATGCCCCCTTTAATTCCATCATGAACAATAACATCGTAAACGGTCCTGGAAGGGAGGGAATCCATTTTACTTCCACCAAAGTTCGTGGAACCATTGATTATAATAATTATTATTATTATGCCGGTTCATTTGGGAGTTTTGGAACCAGCTATGCTGATCTGAATTCGTTTCAGTTGGCGACTGGGTTTGAAAGGCATGGACTGAACCTGAATCCACAATACAATCCAACCAATAACCTGGAAACAGGCAATATAAACCTCGAAGGAAAAGGAATTACCGTTAATGGGGTTAAATATGATATTAACGGGAAGCTGAGAAATTTGATAGCACCAACCATTGGGGCATACGAAATCGCTGTTAGTGATAGCCTGAATGTCTGGCCCGGTGATGCAAATAATGATGGAAGAGTTGATATTAATGATTTGCTCGCTGTGGGTATAGCTTACGATAAAACAGGGCCGGCACGCATAAACGCTACTACCAATTGGATCCCTCAGCCATGCAATGATTGGACAAATGCCTTTGAAAATGGAATAAATGAAAAATTTGCCGATTGCAATGGGAATGGCACTATTGATAGCAACGATGTTTCTGCAATCGCACTTAATTTTACCAAACTGCATTTTAAAACATTAACACCAGCCTCCGGAAGCCCCTCAGATCCACCACTAACCGTAAAATTTTTACAGGATAGTGTACAGGCCGGGGATTCTGTAACTGCCATAATTTCTTTGGGCTCAAATGCGATAAAGGCGAACAATATTTATGGGGTTACACTTAGTATAAACTATGGGGCATATATGCTGGGTCCCAAAAGCATTACCACTGATTTTAGCAAGTCCTGGTTGGGGACAATTCATAAAAACATGGTATCACTTGTTGTGAATGACAATATTAACAAGATCATCTACATAGGTCTTACAAGAACCGACCATAGTAATATGTCTGGTGCCGGTGAGATCGGAAAGGTTTCCATTTATATGCCGGATAATGTGGCAGGCAAACGGGAAGTAAAACAGTATTTTAATATGCAGATAATTAATTATAAATCAATCAGCGCCAATGAGGATACCATTTCATTAAACCCTATCAGCGATTCTGCTCTTGTTTATGAATATAAATCAGGCATCAATACTGCCAATCTGAAACATACGAACCTGGAGATATATCCAAATCCTGCAAAAAATAATATTTATATAAAAGCCGATAATACATTAATAGAGAATATAACTATTAGTGATATAGTGGGGAGGGCTGTCTATCAAAGCGTAAATAATAGTTCATCAGAAATCACAGTCCCTGTAAGTACATTACCTTCAGGGTTATATTTTATGGACGTTATGACCAAAAACGGGGCTACCCGATCAAGGTTTATTAAAGAATAATATTTTTTTCTCCTTCTCTTATTGCTTGTAAAAAGGGGCTGTTTCACTCAATTGCAGCCCCTTTATTTTGTTTTATTATGATACCTGATCAGAGGTCTTCATAAAGCAAATACTTAACCCTTATTTTCTTGAAGGCGTCTAATCCTGGTTTCCATGATTTCCGGATATCATCGGGCGAAACGCCTTGCTCAATTTGTTTTCGAAGCTGGTCAGTTCCGGCAAGTTTATCAAAAAATGGCGTGAAGAATTTAGTTTTGTCCACTGCATCTTTATAAAACCCGGTCAACCAGAATAAGTAGAGTTGGTTGCTGTTTCGGATATAATCATTGGCAAATCGTGTGAGATGTATGCCTTTGCAGAGTTGGTCTTTATACATCGGGTTTTCGGCTTTGCCTGGAATGCTGTGAGGCGTGAATTCGGTATCGTTTTCCTTGAAGCCCGGTAAGCCTACTATTTCAAATGGCATATTGGTTCCACGACCCACACTTATATCTGTGCCTTCAAAAAGGCCGAGCGACGGATACAGGAATACTGCCGCCATTGTTGGCAAATTTGGAGAAGGCGGCACGGGCAACTTATATTGGGTTTTGTGGGTATATCCATCCACTTTTATAACATGCAAGT
This sequence comes from Bacteroidota bacterium, assembly GCA_013287095.1. The sequence goes on from JABDEJ010000046.1 coordinate 14,871, forward strand.
TGCACTTTTCTGCCTCGGCCAGCCATCCTTCGCCATTCAGCATCTGGGCATATTCCCCGCAGGTCATTCCATACACAATGGGAACCGGATCCATACCAACAAATGATGAAAAACCTTTTTCAAGTATAGGTCCATCCACATAAAAGCCATTCGGATCAGGTCTATCCAGAACAATAAGTTCTTTCTTGTTTTCTGCACAGGCTTCCATCATATAGTGAAGAGTGGAAATGTAGGTAAAGAACCTTACTCCAACATCCTGTATGTCATATACAACCACATCTATATCTGACATTTCGGCTTGGGAAGGCTTAAAATGATTGCCATATAAAGAAACGACAGGCAACCCTGTTTTTTTATCAGTTGCGTCCGTAATTTTTGCCCCTGCTTCGGCATCCCCCCTGAAACCGTGCTCCGGTGCGAATATTTTACGGATATTAATTTTAAGGGCTAACAAGGTGTCAACCAGGGACGTATTACCTATAACTGCTGTCTGGTTTAAAATCAAGGCCACCCTTTTTCCGGCAAGCATAGGCAGGTATTCAGACAGCTGAGCATCACCCGGAACTACATCACATAAACCTCTTAAAGGCACAGCCAAAAAAACTGAACTTATAATGATTAGTTTTGCCGTAGCAAATAGTGATGTTGTTTTGAATTTTGAATTTTTCATAGCCAGCCGGATATCCTATAAATCGAACCGCTCATTTTCAAGGGCCATTATCCGTATTGCGCTTTTGGCGGTAGCGCTTAGCATCGCGGTAATGGTCATATCAGACTCAATAGTTATAGGTTTCCAGAACGAAATTAAAGAAAAAATATGCGCTTTCGCTTCGCACATTGTTGTGGGTAACCTCAAAAGCGACTTTCTATATGAGAATGATCCTCTGACTGTGGATAACAATTTCTTAAATGGAATAAAGAAAATACCAGATGTCTCTTATGTTCAGATGTTTGCAACAAAACCGGGGATCATCAAAGCAGAAAACTCTATTGAAGGGGTGGTATTGAAAGGCGTGGATAAAAATTTTAAATGGGACTTCTTTAAAAAGGAATATTTTGAGGGTCAGACCATTTCTTACAATGATTCAAGTAGTTCGGATGATATAATTGTTTCTAAAAGTCTTGCCCAATTGCTTAACCTGAAACTGGGAGACCATGTGGTCATGTATTTTATCAAAGAAAAGATAAGGGCCAGGAATTTTACAATCAAAGGCATTTATAAAACAGGGGTTGAGGAGATTGATAAAGTATTCATTTTATGCGACCTGAAGCAGATACAGGAATTGAATAACTGGAAACCAAACCAGGTAGGAGGCTATGAAATATTCCTGGATGATTTTAATAAAATGGATACGGTAAACAGCCAGGTGCGTTTACTTACGGATGTATCTATGGATACCAAAACCGTGAAACAACGGTATCCCCAGATATTTGACTGGCTGGGTCTGCTGGATGCCAATATCAGGGTAATCCTCATCCTGATGGCAATTGTAGCAACCATAAACATGGTAACAGCCTTATTGATCATGATACTGGAGCGAACCAGGATGATAGGTGTATTAAAAGCGCTCGGTGCTCATAACTGGAAAGTCCAGAAGATATTCCTGATTAATGGAATGAAGTTGATCTTTCTTGGTCTCGCAACCGGAGATGCTTTTGCTTTTGCCTTGCTATTGATCCAGAAGTATTTCCACGTGATAAAGCTTCCCGAAGAGTCATACTATCTTTCAGAAGCGCCTGTTTCCTTCCAATGGACACATATCGCATTTATCAATGCCGGTGCGTTTTTGATTTGCGCATTGGCTTTGATGTTGCCATCTATCCTGGTGAGCCGCATTCGTCCGGTGAAGGCGATTCGGTTTGATTGAAAAATCCTACCAGTACCATTACTTACTCTCGTAAGGAACCCACCTTCAGCGGGGGACAGCTACCAACTTACTTTTTATCTTAATTCGACATTACAATTTCTTAACTGTATTTTTTAGTTGGATAGAAATAACAATTCTAAAAGATCCCTCCAAAAATGATAAAAGCTGTCCCCGGCTGGCGGGAGTAGGGGGTGGGATTATGCCATATTCTGAAATAATTTTCTTTCCTCCCTGTAACTTTCTTTAAGCATCCCCCGTCACACAATCAAATTAACAAACGAACTAAATTAAAACACGAAGATGAAAAAGTTAAATTTGATCACACTGGCCATCATCGCATTGGCTATTTCAACCACAACTGTAAAGGCAGGTCCTGGCAGGTTAATAAAAGTACTGGTTTTAAAAAATGCGGCACCTGTACAAATGGTAATGCTCGAAACCAAAGCGCCGGTTTTAGAGCCGGCATTTACGAACCCCGACGTTCATATTTCCCCTTCTTCTGATTATTTAAATGTCAGCACGGGGAGTACCCAGGATGACCTGATGTTCAAAATCTATGATCTTGATGGTAATGAAGTAGCTAAAAGCGAAATCAAGGGCGGCCAAACCAGGATGTCATTAGATGAAATTCCTGCCGGGTCCTACATCGCCAGAACTTCCTTAAAATCAGGTGGCATTGTAAATGTTCAGAAAATTGATTTAATGCGCTAGATTCATAAGTATATATTGTTGTTGAATAAAAGCCGGGATGGATGCATTCCGGCTTTTATTTTTTTGGAATTTTACCTACGACAAGCCCCTGACCCCTAAAGGGGAATCCGTGATGGTTTGAGTCCGTATTTTCCGCTGATTACAATCGTATCCAAAGTCTGAAGTGAGCCATCAGTAGTTCCCTTTAGGGTCAGGGCTATGGCTGACCAGATTCTTACATCATATTTCATTTCCTTATCTTTGCCCTAAATCATTCCCATGCCCCGCTCAAACGAAACATCATTAAAAGACGCCATTAATCAGTTACTGGAAGCCTATAAGCTGAAACCCAAACTCAATGAGGCTAAGCTGACTGAAAGATGGGGAAGTATTGTTGGGGAGATGATCCAGAAACATACCCTTCAGTTATTTGTCAAAGGCAGCAAACTTTATATCAAACTCGATTCTTCCGTCATCCGCCAGGAAATGTTGTATTCCCGAACCACGATCATCGAAAAAGTAAATGCCGAACTTGGTGGGAGAGTGGTAGATGAGATTGTTTTTTTGTGAGGGGGAATGATTATATAAACGGAATTGATAAGCGCTTGACAAATAATAGCTAAAGTCAAATTATGGAAATACATTACTTATGCAAGGACGACACGGTGCTGCGATCCATTACAATTGAGGATTATCAACCTCCTATTGAATTTTCAAAAGGCAGTTCTCCAACAGAGAGATTTACAAAAACCGCCCTCAAATATAAAGATGAACCAGAAGGCGGCGTATTAATAGACTTGTATAGGTATTTACGCTTTTCCCACGGCTTGCAAGATCGAAAATTTGAACAAACTCTTAAAGATGCTCCTAATCCTGAACAGGCATACAACGATTTTTATAACGGCTCAGTATTTAATTCTGACTTTCCATATCAAGGTGAAATTAAGGAGGCACAGAAACATCAGCCAGGAAAGCGAGTTTATTTTGGTGGAAAAACAAACACTTTGGGTGTGATTTTGTTTTTAATCCTCCGGCGGCGGAACATAAAAGATAGTCCACAATATGCTATCCTTTGTGGTATCTTAATTGCATTTAAAGAAATCAGTTCTTCGAAAGATCCTGCCATTGGTAAAAGTTATTCTGAAATTATGTATAGCCCGATTGAACCTTCTCAAAACCCCAATGATTATATAGCGGCACTTGGAACAAGTATTGACGAAGAAGTAATTCCTCCAGAAAGAAGACTTGTTGAAGTTAACATGATTCTTCGGGATAAGAAACTTTCTTCAGGATTAAAAGCCCTTTATGAATTCACTTGCCAATTGTGCCAGATTCGTTTGAAACTTAGTGAAAATGAATATTATTGCGAAGTCCATCATATTAAGCCATTAGGTATGCCACATGATGGACCTGATGAATTTGACAATATGATAGTGGTGTGCCCGAACTGCCATATCTTACTTGACAATCGTGCTATACAACTTAATAAAGAGGAATTGGAGCTAAGACATCCTCATATTATTGATGATGCGTATATTGATT
>JABDEJ010000047.1 GCA_013287095.1 Bacteroidota bacterium
GCGGGCGGTTCTACCTTTACAAGCACCTTTTGGCGGAAAGACCCAAGCCTGAGCCAAACAGCAGGAGGGTTTACGGTGCCTGGCATTATATTGGACGTGACCAGCCGCATATTGCCGAGTGACTCTGTAATAGTGGATGCCATGCTGGGCCAGGGCGAAGCGCTGGACTGCTATAACATACGCCTGCAGGAATCTGCTGCCGAAAGCGCCGCCGCCGATGTGGACAAACTACAGCTTGCCCTGAGCGTGGTAAATGACCAGACCACACCGGAAGCCATGGCCACCGCATTCCACGAAGTATATAAAACATTTTACTGGCCATACCAACAAAGCTAAACCATGAGCGACTTAAATTATTGGCAAACCCAGGGGCAGCAGGCTACGGATACAAATGCATTGGATACACCATCGTTGGATGATGATTCAACGCCAATTCCAAGCAATGACAGCATTGTTTTCGACAGCATGGATGAATATTTGCCCCCAGGAAACCACATTGTACAATCCCGATCTGATGCAATTATAGTTATCGATCAGGGGCATGGAACTTTGATAACTCTTAAAGATGAACAAGTAGGTACAGCAATTATAATTGGATATAATTTATATCAGCAAGGAGCAGATGGAAAACCAGATCGCAGTCAACCAACCATTAAATATGATGATTTAACTCTTCTTCCGAGTTACGTAACAACAGCAACAAATCCTAGAATTTGGATAAATAGTGCAATACATTCTACTGATAATGATGATGCTGAAAGACATTTAACTTTTGAAGTAGGTGTTGAACTCGAAAGGATTTTATCAGATGCCGGTTACACGGTTTTTAAAACCAGAAATTTGGAGACTGATGCGCCTACAAATACAGAAAGAGCTGAATTCGCCAACTCACATAATGCCGACTATTTTATTTCAATACATGCGGATGGTGATAAATGGTATAAAACATCCGGCTCACATTCGGAGTATAGACAAAGTACTGATTCTGATTACAATGCGACACAGATAGAATTTGCGACTGATATCTTTTCTCAATATGACGTTATAAATAAAACCACCAGTCCTGTAGAGAATTCACGAATCCATGTAGCTGTTTTGTCACCTACATTGAATAAAACCCCAAGAAAAACGCTTGTTGAAATAGGTTTTGGCTCAAATCCTACTGAATTTGCCTATATGGACAGTAATTATGCAGAAATTGCTTTGCAAATAGCCCAAGGGTTAGATATAAATGTTATGAGACATTATAAAGTTCAATCAAGCATAATACAAGGATATTACTATGGCGGTAAAATACATTCCACAAAACCTGATCCTTCATCTAACTATACTCCTAACTATCAAATCATTTATGAACTACAGGATCTACCGATTATCAATATTGGTTAATGCCATGACCTTATTTTTTTTCCAAAGCTGCGACCACATATCTGGAAAGAAAGACGATCACACTGGAAAAAAAATAACGATTGTAAAAAAAGTAGGGTTGAAGCCTGGTCTTAACAGGTCTTTGCAAGATTCAAATGGAATTATTACAGAAAGTTACGCAATTCGAAGAAAACAGTATGTAGGGTTAAAAAATACCATAGTTTTAAAAGATACGATAGATATAATTTGGAATAGAGAGATTAAGAATGATAAAATACTCAATGTTACTTATTTCGTTAATGACGGTCATCTAGAACAATCTTTCTATCCAAACGGAATGATAAAGGATTCTAAATATACAATAAATGATGTAAATGGAGGGTATCCTGACGGGCTTTGGAAGGAATTTGACTCTGTTGGCAATATTATTACCGAGAGCTTTTATGATTATTCAAGGAATTACAATAGTATAAAATTTTACACAATGGGACAAATTGATTCCTCGAAAGAATTTTATTATGCCGGAGGCGAATCAGAAGCTATACCTAATGGTGTTTGGGAATATTTCCCAAATGGATCACATCCAAGGAAAGTAGTGTACAAAATGGGTAAAATGATAGAATGGAAAAAATAAAATGATTGAATTGAACACACTATAAAAAATTTAAAACTATGATCAGATTTATTATCGTCATCGGCCTGGCATTTGCCTTTCAAAGCTGCGCCACTATTTTTAGCGGCAGCAAACAAATGGTACATATCGCTTCCAAACCAGATTCGGCCAAGATAGAAATGAATGGCATACTTGTGGGCTATACCCCGGCAGATGTATGGATGAAAAAACAGCTTGATAAACCATTGATCACATTAACCCGCAAAGGATACCAGACCAAAACATTCCAATTACAATCAAGTGTAGACCCCGTTACTTTTATTAATCTTTTATTCCTGATAGGGTTTGTGGTTGATCTGGCAACAGGTGCCATCATGAAGTATGATCCAATAACCTACACTATTGAAATGGATGCAAATAGATGATAAATTGGAAATTGAAAGATTAAAAGATTGAAGATTGAAAGGTTCAAAAAAGTAAAATGCACCAATTACCATATCAACTGCCACCACTGCCACCCGGTCCACCTAACGTAGCAAACTATATCCATACGGACCTTGGCTTCATCTTTAGCGCATTGCGCACGGGTATATCCGGTCCGCCACAACTGCCTCCCTATCCACCTAATACTATTGAGGGCCGCCACCTTCATACAGATCTGAACTATATCTACCTCGCCATCACAGCTTACGGAGAAGGGATATTGAGCTACCGTGGCGTTTGGGATGCTTCCGGTAATGTATTTCCAAGTACAGGCGGTTCTGGCAGAGATGGCTCGATCAAAAAAGGAAATATCTGGAACATATCTGTGGCTGGAGTACTTGGCGGCGTTACTGTCAATATTGGTTATTCAATCCGTGCATTGGTTGATAATCCCGGTACAAGCCTCGCCAATTGGCTCATCTTAGACCCTGCCATCGGCTTTGTCCCTGAAAACACCGCCAACAAAGGCATTGCAAACGGCTATGCGTCACTTGATAGCAGCGGCAAAGTACCTTTCGCACAATTGCCTGCGCTCACATCCTCTGAAATTACTACCGCACTTGGCTTTACGCCATATAATGCAACAAACCCAGCGGGGTATATTTCAAGCATTACCTCCAGTATGGTGACTACGGCGCTCGGTTTTACCCCTTATAATGCAACAAATCCGGCAGGGTATATTTCAGGTATTACTTCGGGCATGGTGACGGGCGCGCTTGGTTTTACCCCTTATAACGCGACTAATCCGGCGGGATATGTAACAGCAAATCAAAATACAACCGGATATGCAGCAGGAATAGCGGGTGGAGCAGCAGGGAAAATACCTTATCAATCTGCGGCTAATACAACATTATTCAGCGCAGCAGGAACCGCAGGCCAAGCAATGATAAGCGGTGGTACAGGATCTCCAACATGGTATGCGCCAACTGCAACCCAGATGATATATGCAGGAACTGGCGGTATATTGGCGTCTGATTCCAGCCTTACCTACGCGAATAGTTCCGTAGGCATGATAACAACCAACCCATATACCAATAGTTTTGCAGGAACCTCGACAGTTGGCGCAATACTTATTTCAGGCTCTCCTTATGCTTCAAGTGCATCTGCCCCACCTCAATTTTTGATGCAGAACACAACGGCATCTACTACATGGAGTTCTGCCGGTACTTATTTTGGTATTAATCATCCTTCTGCCTTTAAAGGTGATTCTCTGAATTTTAAATCAGCAGGAACCACTTATTTCAATATAAGCGCAACTGGAAATAACTCTACAAATGGTATTGTCAACATTATAACACCGACCACATTTTATTATGGTCTTTCTGTTACTGGAACAGGACCATTAGCATCATCAGGAACCAATGTTGGTTTTGGTATATATGAAAGTTTTACAATTACAGGAAGCGCAGCAGGAAGCGCAGAAATGAATCAAATTGCATTGATTGGCTACACTGGAAATGGCGGAATAAAAAATATATCTATTTACACAGATACAGCTTCCACCACTTCTAATTGGGGAATATGGTCACGTACCTATGGTACGACAATTGGAACCAATATCGCTGTATATGGTTTATCTGAAAATGGATTAACAGGGATTGGTGTCCAGGGACAAGCGATTGTCAATAAAGCGTCAGGTATAAATATTGGTGTATTAGGATTGGGTTTAAATGGTTCAGGCTCTTTGGTAGCACAAGTTGGTGGGTTATTTGCGCTTGCTGCAACCTATACAGCAACAACTTCGGCAGCATTAATAGCTGACAATGTGGCTCAATCTTCCCCTATTGCTTTGTTTATGGCAAATGGGGTTGAAAAAGTAAGGATAGATGTAAATGGAACAATTAATTTAGCATCAGGCAGCACAACAGTTCCTCCTTTATTATTTAGGGTAGGAAGTATTACTACTTCTCCTATTGCGTATGCCATGGAAACAGATGGCACACATTTATACTGGACAGATAGTGCTGGGACAAGACATATAATAGTATAAAACTATAGCTAAGATACATAAAATTTTGAATACTAAATATTTACAAACTTATTGTCCTTAAGTCAAAACTTTATGCGAAAAATAAAAAATTCTGAAATCCTTGGAATGAATAACGCAATTGCGGAATTTGAAAAGCTCAATGAAAAAATACCCTTTAAACTGAGCTATGCCCTATCCAAACATAAGGATTCGATTCAAAAACACACCATGGATTTTGATAAAGCAAGGATAGCCATTTGCGAAGAATATGCTGACAAAGATGAAGCCGGGAAACCAATTGTAAACCCTGATTCGGGTTACAAACTTAGCGAAGACAACATGAAGATCGTAAATGAAAAAGTATTTGAACTGCTTGAAGAAGAAGTAGAGGTTCCAGATTATCAGGTAAGTGTGAACGATTTGCCAAATGATTTCGGGTTTTCACCTGCTGAATTCCCAAATAATTCCATATTCATGAGATATTTGTGTCGGGATTGAATTTTTAGCTTGATATATCTATAGGTTCAGGGAAATGGGCGGACTCAAGGGTCATCTCTACCATTTAATTCCAACATCTAATTTTTCCTACCTTTGCGCTTTATTTGAAATTCTATGGGAAGAGCATTTGAATTCCGCCGGGCCAGGAAAGAAAAAAGATGGGACAAGATGTCGAAGGCATTTACACGTCTCGGCAGGGAAATAGCCATAGCCGTAAAAACGGGTGGCCCCCATCCTGAAACCAACCCACGCCTTCGCGTGGCTATGCAAAACGCCAAGGGCGTGAATATGCCCAAAGACAGGGTGGAAGGTGCCATAAAAAGAGCTTCCAGCAAAGAAGAAAAAGATTTTGAAGAAGTGGTTTACGAAGGTTATGGCCCTTATGGCGTGGCGATAGTGGTAGAAACTGCCACAGATAACCCTACAAGAACGGTGGCGAACGTGAGGATGTATTTCAATAAAGGCGGTGGCGCTTTGGGCACTTCCGGTTCCGTGAACTTTATGTTCGAACGGAAAGGGGTTATTAAAATGCCTTCGGAAGGAATAAACCTTGAAGACCTGGAACTGGACCTGATAGACTACGGGGCTGAAGACATTTATGTTGAAGATGGTGAAATAATTATATATACCGGATTTACTGAGTTTGCAGGAATGGTGAAAGCGCTGGAAGAGCGGAAATTGCCCGTTACCAGTTCAGAACTGCAGAGAATACCAACCAATTATGCTCCAGCACTTACCGAGGCACAAGAAGAAGAAATCCTTGATCTCATAGATAAACTGGAAGAGGATGATGATGTACAGGCAGTCTATCATAATATGGGGAATTAGCAGTCAGGGGACAGGAATCAGGAGTTAATAACAAGGAATAAAGCAAAATAATGCGAAGCCACATCTCACTTTTCACTTCTCACATCTCACTCTTTTAATAAAATTGTCCAAGCAGAATCTCAAGGTCCTATCGGCCGCAGGTGTATTAGTTACCCTTGGTATCATTTTCGGTGATATTGGTACTTCACCACTTTATGTACTGGGATCCATTGTTGGCACAAATCAGGTATCCGAATTACTGATCTATGGTGCATTATCCTGTATATTCTGGACACTAACCCTACAAACTACTTTCAAGTACATATTACTTACCCTCCAGGCTGATAATAAAGGCGAAGGTGGTATATTTTCCCTGTATGCACTGGTACGCAAGCGGGCAAAATGGCTGATGATGCCAGCAATCATTGGGGCAGGAACCTTGTTAGCCGATGGTATTATTACACCCCCTATCTCAGTAGCTTCTGCGGTAGAAGGCCTTCTCATTTTTTATCCGACCCTTCACATCATCCCGATTGTATTGGTCATTCTTACCCTGCTTTTTGCATTTCAACGATTTGGAACAAAGATAGTCGGAGCTTCTTTTGGGCCTATCATGCTCTTATGGTTCACGATGATCGGACTTTTCGGACTAATTCATATTGTTCAAAATCCAATTATTTTCCAGGCACTTAGTCCCTATTATGCGATCAAGTTTTTAATATTCTATCCGAAAGGATTCTGGTTATTGGGCGCTGTATTCCTTGCCACTACGGGCGCAGAAGCCTTATACTCAGACCTCGGACATTGCGGCAAAAAAAATATACGGGTAGCCTGGATCTTTGTAAAAACAGCGCTTGTCCTCAATTATTTAGGTCAGGGTGCTTATTTGCTTCACAATTTTTAATGGTGTTTCAATCGGTGACCACCAGCCATTTTTTGAAATGATGCCAGTATGGTTTATCAAGCCAGGAATAGTGATCGCAACTGCGGCAACTATCATTGCCAGCCAGGCATTGATCAGCGGTTCTTTTACCCTTGTAAGTGAGGCTGTAAACCTTAATTTCTGGCCCAGGATTAAAATCCGTAGGCCAACGGAGGAACGCGGCCAGATCTATATTCCCAGCATTAACTGGATGCTTTTTGCAGGATGTGTCGCCATTATGCTTTATTTCAAAAGTTCAGCCAATATGGTGGCCGCCTATGGGTTCTCTATTACCATTGCAATGATGATGACCACCACATTACTAACATATTATATGCTTTACATAAAAAAGTATAAATGGTACCTCGTGGTTTTTATTGTCGCCATTTTTGGCATTGTAGAATCTTCTTTTATGATCGCCAACGTATCTAAGTTGCTCAAGCGTTGGTTTATCCTGTTTTTCGAATGGGCCCTTATTTTCATGATGTGGGTATGGTTTAAAGGCCGTAAGATCAAAAACCGCTATACTGATTTTACCAATTTCGACCAATTCCTGCCCATGCTCAGGGACTTGAGTGATGATCCAACCGTGCCGAAGTACGCTTCGAACCTGGTTTATCTCACTAAGGCCAATTATATATATGATATAGAGACGAAGATCATTTATTCCATATTCAAAAAAAGACCCAAAAAAGCTGATGTATATTGGTTTGTACATATAGATTTCCAGGATACGCCTTATACCATGAAATACGTCGTAGATGAGCTTGTAAAAGGCAAAGTATTTAAAGTTGAATTTAAAATAGGGTTTCGGGTTCAGCCGCGTGTAAATGTGCTTTTGAGAAAAGTTTTGGAAGAAATGGACAAAAACGGTGAAATTGATATTACCAGCCATTATGAATCCTTACATCATTATCATTTGCAAGGCGATTTCCGATATGTGGTGCTGGAGAAATTCCTTTCACATGAAAATGAACTGAGTTTTAAAGAGAATTTTATTCTTTCCGCCTATTTCTTTATTAACCAGATAAGCATACCTGATACCAAGGCATTTGGTCTCGATTCTAGCGATACCCTTATTGAAAAAGTTCCCCTGGTTATCGCACCCGTAAAAAATATAACCATGCAAAGGGAATATCGTGATAAAAAAACCATGATGCTTCACGAAAGAGATGCCCGAAATCACGAGCATGATTAAGTATTCAATAAACTAATCCTACCCAAATTTTCTTAATTTTGCCCCTCAGAGGCAGAAAGAGAAAGAGAGCGATTACCGGTTTCACCCTCTTTCTCTTTCGACACCCTCTTTCTTCTATTTCGGGGTGTGGCGCAGTTGGTAGCGTATCAGCATGGGGTGCTGGGGGCCGCGAGTTCGAGTCTCGCCACTCCGACAGGGCAAGAAAGGGAAAGGGAAAGGGATCAAAACCTTGCTAAGGCGTTTTCCCTCTTTCCCTTTGTCTTTCTGTTTCTCTTATTCGGGGTGTAGCGCAGTTGGTAGCGTGCTGGCTTCGGGAGTCAGAGGTCGCGAGTTCGAATCCCGCCACTCCGACATAGTCTGCTATAGCCTTGGCGAAGGTAGATATTGCCCGCGCGCCTTTGCTGAAAGCTATGGCGAACAAGGCCGTAGCTTTAGCGAAGGCGGGCTGCTGATTAAGAAAGAGAAACAGGAGAAAGCGGATGGAATTGATTTCATTTTATTCGGTGAATTTCCAGGTGACTAAATTTACGAATGTTATATTCTAACTCAATGCAATTCAAAAGAAAACAAATCCTAGTCCCATTCACCATCCTGGTTTTCTTTGTTTTGTTTTTAAGCTCTAAAACGGTTTTTGACAAAAATAAAGAACATCATAAATCAATACCCTCAAAACGTGATAGTTTCCAGGAAATAAACCTGTTATTTGCGGGAGATGTTATGGCGCACTTGCCTCAGATTGAAGCCGCGAGGACAGATTCCTTTGGTCATTTTGATTTTAGCCCTGAATTTCAATATGTTTCGGATATTATCAAAAAAGCCGACATCTCCGTAGTGAATCTTGAAACAACTTTTGGCGGCAAACCTTACATGGGCTATCCTCAATTCTCAGCACCCGATACCCTGGCATGGTTCCTGAAAAAAGCTGGCTTTAATCTTATTGCAGATGCCAACAACCATGCTGCAGACAGAGGTATGAAAGGAATACTGGGAACAATTCACGGCTTGAACCGGTTTGGACTTGCACACACAGGAACCTTCAAGGACTCTGCAGAAAGAGCCAAAAACTATCCCTACATTATTGACAAAAACGGTATCAGGCTGGCATTTCTCAATTATACTTATGGCACAAATAACCTTATTGTGCATCCGCCTGTAATCGTTAATTATATTGATACTGCTCAAATAAAAAAAGATATTCAAACTGCCAGGAAGAAAAAAGCAGAAGTCATTATTGCCGTAATGCACTGGGGCATAGAATACCAGGTTTTACCGAATGAGGAACAAAAACGTATTGCCAGATTTTGCTTTACCAACGGAATTGATGTAATTATTGGCTCGCATCCTCACGTAGTTCAGCCGGCATATTGGGAAAACTATCGCAGAAAAGGCGATACCATTGATCGGAAGGGTTTGGTATTGTATTCCCTCGGGAACTTCGTTTCTAACCAACGTGATAAATATACAGATGGCGGTATCCTTTTCTCTTTTAATATCAAGAAAAACAGGTATAGCAAAACCATTTCAATTACGGATCCATCATTTTTGCCTACATGGGTATATATCAGGCCTGCTCCTAAATCTTATTTTATTTTGCCTGCAAACGATCTTAAAATGGACTCCTCATTTGTCAGGGATGCAAAAGACCGAATACAAATGATAGAGTCTTTTGAGCATAATAAACATCACATGCTGGAAGACGCCGGGCTACACTTAGATGAAATAAAATAATAAAACCCTATTGGAATATATGCATTTAAGGCGATGACATTGAATTAACAAAAACAATAAATCTGGTATCAAAATAGGCTTAATTTTGCACCAGGAATATATATTATGACAGATTCAGAAATTACACAAATAGGGATTATCGGATTAGGATATTGGGGGCCAAACCTTGTCAGGAACTTCTCTTCAGTTGCCAACACTAAAGTTGCAATGGTATGTGATCTCAGAGATGAAAGGCTCCAGTTCATTAAAAAGGGATACCCTGCCGTTGAAACAACAAAAAATGTTGATGAAGTATTTAATAATCCTGGTATTGACGCAATTGTCATAGCCACCCCGGTATTTTCACATTACGAACTTGCAAAAAGGGGGCTATCATTGGGAAAAAACATCCTTCTTGAAAAACCAATGACAGATACTGTTGACCATGCCAAAGAGTTGATCGACATTGCAAATGACAACCGAAAACTTCTCATGGTCGACCACACCTTCCTGTATAATGGTGCTGTGAAAAAGATGAAAGAAATTGTTGACAAAGGTGATTTGGGTCATCTTAAATATTTCGATTCCACCAGGATAAACCTTGGTCTCATTCAACAGGATGTAAATGTACTGTGGGACCTTGCCCCACATGATATTTCTATCCTTAATTACCTTGTATCTGAAAGACCGCATAGTGTTCAGGCTACAGGCGTTTCTCATATTCATAACGGTATTGAAAATATTGCTTATCTTACAGTTAACTACTCTAATGGATTTATCGCACACTTCAATTGTTCCTGGTCATCTCCTGTGAAAATAAGGATGATGCTGCTGGGGGGAGATAAGAAAATGATCGTGTTCAATGATATTGAACAGGCCGAAAAAATTAAGATTTACGATTCAGGGTTTAAGGTCCAGAATGAGGAAGAAAAATCCTTTGTCCGTGTAGCGTATCGCACCGGCGATATCTATGTTCCAAAACTTGATATGTCGGAAGCGCTGTTCAATATGGCGGGTGATTTTGTCAACTCAATCCGTACTGGTGAAAAACCTGTGGCAGATTGGGAATCAGGCTTATGGACAATAAAAATCCTGGAAGCTGCACAAAAATCCATCAAAAACAAAGGCGTTGAAGTAAGTCTTTAACTCTCGAATCTTATTTCAAACTTTCTTTAAAAACCTTTTGAAATTTCTCAAGTTTTGGCCTTACCACCATCTGGCAATAAGGCGCGCTGCCATGAAATTTATAATATTCCTGGTGATAATCTTCCGCAGGGTAGAAATTCGTAAAAGACGTAATTTCAGTGACAATCGGATCTTTAAAAGCCCCGGAAGCATCAAGCTCCTTTTTGAGGGCTTCTGCCGTTTCCTTTTGAGCTTCATTATGATAAAAAACAGCAGACCTGTATTGGGTACCGATATCATTTCCTTGCCTGTTGGGGGTAGTAGGATCGTGACTGCCCCAGAATGCCTGAAGTAATTCCTTAAATGAAATGATATCCGGGTCAAAACCAACCTGGATCACTTCCGCATGACCGGTATTCCCTGAACAAACCTGTTCATAAGTTGGAAATGGCACCTTGCCGCCCGAATACCCTGAAGTAACGGAAATGACACCTTTTAGATGAGAAAACATGGCTTCAGAACACCAGAAACAGCCTTCGCCAAAGGTGGCTGTTTCTGTGGTATTATTATTGTTTGATGAGTTATCCATATTGCCATACAGCTTTGCTGCGCTTTAAATTGAGGCTTGCAAGTTACAAAGCAGTTTGGAAAAACCTGCCTTTTACCTTCTCCAAACGGAGTTCCTTGAGAGAGAAAGGAATTATCAAAAAAAGGAGGCGAATAAAATAAAGACTAATTTTGCCCAATGATGAAACATTTTAAGTTCTTTTTGCTCTTAACATCCATTAGCCCTTTCTTTTTTGCTTGTGAGCCTACCTCACTTATACAAAGCAGCAAACAGGTAGGCCTATACAATATCAACCAGCCTGTTGATCTTATCGGTGATACTTCACGGAGTGTACATGGAGAGCAAAACGTGCTTTATAGTATTAATAACGACAATGCAAACCTATATGTCACCCTCATGATCGCCGACCCTAAAACCCAGAGCAAGGTACTTCATAACGGGTTTACATTGTGGGTTGATACCACAGGCGGCAAAAAACAATCTATTGGCATAGCCTATCCCCTCCCGGCCAAAGAAAACAAAGAATCTCAATCCGGCTCCAGGAAAAAAGGACAAAACCAGGACCCGGATATCGTAACTTATGAAAACCGTGAGATGCAGATAGAAAAGAAACGAAGGACCATTTTAACCATGATTGATATGGACCTGATAGGGTTCAATGGTAAAGTGCCCCTGCGCGTACCGGCCGCATCCAATTCACAGGGCATCAGTGTGGCATTGCTTGTTGACAGCAATGGTGGCCTGCAGTATCATGCCATTATATCTTTTGCAACCCTGCATTATCATCCTTCATTACATACGGGCAGTAAAGCCAAGCCATTGACCATTGCACTTACCACCAATAAACCCGAAAGCAAGCCCTACGGTGAAAAGGGCAGCCATAGCAGTGGCGGTGAAAGCCCAGTGGGCGGAGGCGGCATGGGCGGCATGGGGGGAGGTCGCGGCGGACATGGAGGCGGCGGCGGTGCCACGATGGACCCTTCAAATGACCCGGTTGATGTCTGGATGCATGTGAAGCTGGCGGGGTGGTAATAGCGTCTTGTTATCCAGAGCGGGGGCACGAAGCGATAAATCTGATTTTGCCATTTCTACATTTTCCAAAAAATCTTTACCATACAACAAAAAAATCCTTACCTTTGCGGTTCTAAAAAAGTTGAACGATGTCAAGAATTTGTCAGTTAACAGGTAAAAAGGCCATTACGGGTAACAACGTATCGCACTCCAATGCAAGGACGAAGCGGAAATTCTATCCGAACCTGCAGGAAAAGCGCTTTTTTGTGCCTGAATTAGGTATATGGGTAAAACTGAAGGTATCCACTTCCGCCATCAGGACCATCAATAAAAAAGGAATTTACAATTTTATACAGGAAGTAGAAAAGAAGCAAGGTTATAAAATAGCATAACAATGGCAAAGAAAGGCAGCAGGGTTCAGGTTATATTGGAATGTACAGAGCATAAGGAAAGCGGATTGCCTGGCACTTCAAGGTATATTACCACCAAAAACAAGAAAAACACTTCAGAACGTCTGGAACTGAAGAAGTATAACAACATCATGAAGAAACAGACACTTCACCGCGAAATAAAATAAACGATAACATACTATGGCAAAGAAAGTTGTTGCAACGTTGCGTAAGGCAAAAGACCAGGTAAAACTCATAAGGGCAATAAAATCCCCAAAAACCGGCCATTATTCATTCCGTGAGGAGATGGTATCTAAAGACCAGCTTCAGGACGCACTGAAAAGGAAATAATGTTCCTGGCATATTCAATGAAAAAGCTTTCCAGGTTTATTGGGGAGCTTTTTTTTTATTTAGGGGTCAGGAGACAGGAGTCAGGGGTTAGGAAAAGCAATGTGCAAATATGCAAATGAGAGAATAAAACATCCAAAATATCCACTTTTACTAACTTGCCCCCCAACTCAATATTCAACAAATTAACAACTTAACAACTTTCTAACTTAACAACTTTCTAACTTAACAACTCTCTAACTCAACAACTCCCCAAAGTGGCCCTTTTCGATATATTTAAAAAGAAAACAACCGAAGAAACGCCCGCCGTTACAAAGGAAACACCTCCAACTCCTGCGGAGGAAATAACTCCTGGCAAAGAAGCACCGGCGCAGCCTGAACCCGAAAAAGCATCAGAAACCACCCTCGACCAAAGCCTTGAAAAGACTAAAACGGGCTTTTTTGGCAAACTCGCCAAATCCATTGCTGGCAAAACAACCGTTGATGAGTCATTCCTCGATGATCTGGAAGAGGCACTGGTAAGTGCCGATGTTGGCGTGCAAACCACTGTAAAGATCATAGATAGACTGGAGGCACGTGTCGCCAGGGACAAATATATCAATACCGCGGAGCTTAACCGCATCATGCGAGAAGAGATAATTTCGATGCTTGCTGAAAATGGACAGGCAAAAACAATTGGCTTCGACAAGCTCAGCCACCCAGAAGGCAATGGAAAGCCTTATGTCATCATGGTAGTAGGTGTGAATGGGGTAGGTAAAACAACTACTATTGGCAAACTGGCCCATCAATTCAAAAAGCATGGCAATCAGGTATTATTGGGGGCTGCGGATACTTTCAGGGCTGCAGCGGTTGACCAGCTCACCATCTGGAGCCAGCGCGTAGATGTACCGATCGTATCGAGAGGAATGGGAGCCGACCCTGCTGCCGTAGCTTATGACACAGTGCAATCGGCTGTAGCTAAGGGTATAGATGTTGTGATTATTGATACCGCTGGTAGGCTCCACAATAAAGTAGGTCTGATGAACGAACTCACCAAAATCAAAAATGTGATGCAAAAAGTAATTCCCGATGCACCACATGAGGTTTTGTTGGTACTTGATGCCTCTACCGGACAAAATGCTGTAGAGCAGGCCAAACAGTTCATGAGTGCCACAGATGTGAATGCCATAGCCCTTACCAAACTCGATGGCACCGCGAAAGGAGGAATTGTGATCAGCATTTCTGACCAATTTCAGATCCCAATCAAATATATCGGCCTTGGCGAGAAAATGGAAGACTTAAAACCGTTTGATAAAGTAGCGTTTATAAATTCGTTGTTTAAGGATTAGTTAAGTGCTAAATCAGGTTTGTTTTTAGTCCTCTTCATTATATTTGCAATCCATTCTCTTATTACACAAGTTTAATGGATAAATACTCGCCAAATGCTTTTTAATTCCATTAACTTTTTTGTCTTTTTCATTGTTGTCACCGGCCTATACTTTACAATACCCCATAAATTCAGGTGGGGGCTACTTCTGTTGGCAAGTTGTTATTTTTACATGTCTTTTATCCCGATTTACATTCTTATACTGGCATTAACTATTGGGGTAGACTACATCGCAGCACTTCAGATTGAAAAAACTTCTGGAAAAAAAAGGAAGCTGTACCTGGTCATCAGCATTATAAGTACATGCGCCATACTTTTTGTCTTTAAATATTTCAATTTCTTCAATTCAAATTTTGAGTCTTTGGCGCACGTTCTTCATTGGAATTACCCTATTGGTGCCCTTAAACTTATTTTGCCGTTGGGATTATCATTTCATACTTTTCAAAGCCTGAGTTATGTGATAGAGGTATACCGGGGAAATCAAAAAGCCGAACGCAATTTTGGCATTTATTCACTGTATGTCATGTTTTACCCACAATTAGTAGCGGGACCTATTGAACGACCGCAAAATATGCTACATCAATTTTATGAAAAACATGATTTTGATTATGAACGTGTAAAAAGCGGGCTTTTCCTTATGCTTTGGGGTCTTTTTAAGAAGATGGTGCTTGCTGACAGGCTTGCATTGTATGTAAACGAGGTTTTTAATAATCCTGGCAAATACCATGGAATGTCAGTTATAGTAGCTATTATATTTTTTGCTTTCCAGATATATTTTGATTTTTCAGGATATTCTGATATTGCAATCGGGTGCGCGCGAGTGATGGGATTCAGATTAATGACGAATTTTAGCTTTCCATTTAGTTCTAAAAGTATTTCAGAATTCTGGAGAAGATGGCATATTTCCCTATCAAGCTGGTTGAATGATTATTTATATACTCCCATTACAATAAGCAAACGGGGTTGGGGCAAATATGCCATCATATATGCGGTACTTGTAACTTATTTTATGAGTGGGGTATGGCACGGCGCGGGTTGGACATTTATCATTTTTGGCACATTGCACGGGATCGCGGTTACTTATGAAATCTTAACCAGAAAATTGAGAAAGAAAATTTCCAAGGTGGTTCCAAAACGATTTTACGATATATTTAGTATCCTGACAACATTTGCTTTTGCCTGTTTTGCCTGGGTTTTTTTCAGGGCCAGAACAGTTCAGGAAGCATTTGGAATAATTAAAGCAATCTTTAAACTTAATTCATTTTCATCTATTTTTGGTGTCCTGTTATCTCCTTTCGAGATATTGTTGTTTATTCTACTCTCTGCCATAGTCTTTTACACTGAATATAAGGGCACTAAATATGGATCAATTGATCGTGCAGTTCTTTCACATCCAAAATTATTCAGATGGTTAACTTATATGAGTTTAATTGTCGGTATTGCTATTCTTGGCAACTTTGACAAAATTGATTTTATATATTTTCAGTTTTAATGAAGCGTTTTTTCCTAAACATATTATTACTAGGTTTTTTTGTGTTTGCAACATTATATTTATACGATGTTGTAATTCATAAGGTCAATGATTCCTATACCAAAGAAATTCAGCTTATTAGTAAGGCAAAAATTATTTCATTAGGCAGTTCTTCTGGATTGCGGCTAAAATGGGGTGCGAAAAAACCAGATGAGATATCAAATTTGTGTATGAACGGAGCAGACTTATTTTCTGAAGTTGAAGTACTGAACGCAATTGCAGATCACTTATCCCCATCACAGCTGGTCTTTTTGGAAGTCAATAGTTTTAAGATGTATCAAATCAGCACAAGAATATATGATACTTCGCGAGTTTATAAGCTGAACCTCCAGACTGCATCATTTTACAATGATCTTCCGCTATCATTTATTGATAATAAGTTACTTTGGAAATATATATGCAGCAAAGCAATCGCAGTAAACGGAGTAATAAATTTCGAAGGTGCTTTTAACGTTATGTTTAAAAAAGTCCTACCTTTTTCAATTTATGAAAAACTAGACAGGAATTCCCTTAAAAATGAAGAATGGCTTATTCACGAGCGAGGTAGTTTTGACAAAATGGCAAAAATTCAGAAAAAAGATATTATAGATGCTACTAACGATTGTAAGGGAATTCGTGAAAAAACTCTGGAGGCCATGCAAAAAGTTAAAAATATTGCTGACGAATATCACATCACTTTGATTGCTTACTCATGCCCAAGGCATCAAATATATTTAAAAACATTGGGCAAGGCAATGCTTGAGCCTACAGATTCGCTATTAAGTATGTCCCTTAAGAAGTGTAACATTCCGTATTTTGACAATTCGAGCGATAAGGATTTTGTCAATGACTATTCATCATTCTATGATTGTATACATTTAAATAAAATTGGAGCTCAAAAATTTGACGATAAACTTTTTAAAGAAGTATCATTAGCTTTCCCTCAGTATTCGGAATTTTTTAAGGGAATGATACGTTAAGGCAAAAGAATCTAATGAAACCAACAGAACTTCTCCATCATTACTTCACAAGCTTCTATATCCAGGGAGGACGATACCTTATTGCCGCCGGAATCGGTTACCTGGTATTTTATATTCTAAGAAAGAAAGCCTTCTCGTCCCGCAAAATCCAGAAATCATTTCCAACGGCTAAAAATATCAGCACTGAGCTTGTTTATTCTTTTATTACAGTTCTTATTTTTGCTTTGGTTGGGGTACTTCTTTTCATTGCCTCAAAACATGGGTATACGCTTATTTATAAGGACATATCAAAATATGGATACATTTACCTGGTATTTAGCTTTTTTGCATCGGTCATTATCCACGATGCCTATTTTTACTGGATGCATCGTGCCATACATCACAAAAGCATTTTCAAATACGCACATAAAGTCCATCATCTTTCCAAAAACCCGACACCCTGGGCAGCCTATTCTTTCCATCCGATTGAAGGGGTCGCTGAAGCAGGTATTTTTCCGCTTCTGGTTTTCATGATGCCCTTTCATCCTATTGTTCTTATTGCATTCATGGTATGGCAGATTTCTTTTAATGTAGCCGGTCACCTTGGTTATGAGATATACCCTAAGAGATTTATGAATACCCGATGGAGCTATATTTTCAATTCATCCACCCATCACAATATGCACCACTCCAAATTCAAAGGCAATTATGGCCTCTATTTCAGCTGGTGGGACAGATGGATGGGTACCGAATTCAAAGACTACAAACAAACATTCAATAAGGTGGTCGGATATAATCCTGAGGAAACAGTTGAGCCAAATTTTTCAGAAATTGAAGAATC
>JABDEJ010000048.1 GCA_013287095.1 Bacteroidota bacterium
ATTAAAAACATTACTTCGCCTTTCAGGAATATTAATTGTTTCGATTCTCGGAATTGCATTAGCGGACAGAACATATCATTTTATTGTCCATCAACGTTTTGCACCGACACAATTTACGGGATACAATTTAATTATTCTCGCATTATATAGCGCTGCCCCTAATGACACAATTCTTTTTACGGATCCCGTTGACAAGGGGTTGATTGCTACAGCTGCTATAAGGGAATTAAATGAAAAACCCCAGTACGTTCTTAAATATTCAGCTGCTATTTCAGAATCAGATTATGAAATATTTAAATATGAATATTTGTATGACTTAATACAAACGAGGCTGGGTTATTATGTTTTTATCGAAAAAAAGGACTCGAAACCGAAGCTCTTTGATTTCATATCTGCAATCGACAAAAAAACAACGTCCATGGCTATAAAATTAATTATGGCACATCCATTACGTTATTTACACTTATATTTCAACCTTGTAAAATTAGCTTTTGGCGGGGCGATTTATATGATTCCGTTTCTTTTATTATTCCTTTCGAACGTGGTTGCCTTTTTTATTAAAAATAATAAAATTACGGTTTTATTGTTAACCGGGTGCATACTCATGATTTTAAACGTATTATTAGTATGTATATTAGAGCCGCCACGTTCTCGATATATAGTTTATACATCCTATTTAATTTTTGCAATAATTTTTTTAATTATTGGAAAGTCTATTGAAAAAAGCACAGGAATACGAACAATTTAATAGAGGGAGGATGCCTGAATCCTAGCTATCTTAAAGGTGAATATGTTTTCCTCATCATCGATGCAAAATTGATGTGGAATTGGTAGCATATGTTTTCCCTAATATTTCCTAATTTTGCATGCCGACTCCAAAAGAATGGCTGATGAAATAAAAAGAGGAGCCAAGGTTAAAAGAGTCCTTTCTTTTCTGTTGAAAAATATGAAAGCAGTTTATGCTACAGATATAAACAAGTGGTTCCCTTGATATAATTAACTAGTAAATTCACATGCTTTCAATAGTGATACCTGCCTATAACGAAGAAATGAGTATTTCTTACACTGTTGTAAGATGCAAGCAGTTGCTTTTAGAAATTGGCGACGAAAACTCTGAAGTAATTGTAGTTGATGATGGATCTTCCGACAACACGTATAAAATCGCGGTCGATCAAGGGGCAGTAAGCATCAGGCACCCCCACAATATCGGTTACGGTCGGTCGCTTAAAGATGGAATTGCTATCGCTAAAAACGATGTAATTGTAATAACTGATGCGGACGGCACCTATCCGTTAGATCGCATACCTGATCTTTTGAAAGACTACTCTCTTGGCTTTAATATGGTTGTTGGTGCCAGAACTGGCAAAAACTATCACGAAAGTTTTTTTAAAAAAGTAAACAGGAAAATTTTAAAGGGACTTGTAGAATTTACTGCAGGCCGAAAAATAGCAGATATAAATTCGGGGCTTAGGATATTTTCCAGAACCGAAATAATGCCCTACTTCAAATCCTTGTGCGATACTTTTAGCTTCACAACTTCAATGACGCTTGCTTATATGATGACGGGCAAATTCGTAAAATACATGCCGATTGACTATCATAAGCGAGTAGGCAAGACCAAAGTCAGGCTATTTAGGGATTCTTTACGAACTTTGCAATTTATTGTGGAAGCTATTCTATACTATAATCCATTGAAAATATTTATTTTGTTTAGCGGAAGCTTAGTTGTGCTTTCAGTAATCTTTTTCTTATTCTCAGCTTTTATTCACTTAAACAGTGCGTTCTATTTGGGTGTCGGATCTGTGCTATTATCAATAATAATGTTTGGTTTTGGATTGATAGCAGTTCAGCTAAAGCAGATTTTAAGTAATAGCGATACTAATTTTGAAAGGAGGAAATAGAGTGGGTGTTTTAAATTAGAATAATTTTAAAAAAAATCGTTGAGAGAATTAGTTTCGAACAGGCGACATGGTATTAAAGAGAAAACAATTCTCTTTTTTCTTTATTTATTTACATTCATCTGGTGGATAAAATGGGGCATAATAATATTACCCGATAGCATTGGTTATGATAGGATGTATCCAATGCGCTCTATGGGCTATCCTCTTTTTATTAAAATTACCACCCTTTTTGGTTTAATCCACAGCATTTTCCCAACTTTATTTCTGGCGCTCGTTATCGGGTTATTTTCTATCAACCAATTTGTTGACTTTCTCAAAGTTCAGCTTAATCTGTCAAAATTATCAGTTGTTTTAGCAACAGTTATTTTCCTATTGCCTAATATTATCTTTTTCAATGCAAATTGTGATGGAAGCGAATGCATAGCTTATCCATTATTTATCATAACATTACATCTGCTTTTGAAATCCGCCTTTAATAAGAGTGAAAAGTCTGCCGTTTGGTACATAATTTCATCTGTAATTCTGATCTTGGTAAGAACCCAATTTTTATTTCTTTATGTAGTTTCCTTTTTACTGGTACTTTATCTGGTTTGGCAATCTGCCTCCAAAAAACGATCGGCAATTTATCTCGGCAGTTTGCTGATCATTTCTTTTTTAAGTATTTCCCTCTTAGACAGGACATATCACCTGATTGTGAATCACCATTTTAGACAAACTGAATATACTGGAAGCCAACTGATTGTTCCAGCATTATTTAATGCGAAACCTGGTGATACAATTCTTTTCAAAGACCCAATTCAAAAGGGATTGTTTGATTCAGTAATGACTGCCCTCAAAAAAAATGAAACATATAATTTTAAGTTTACCAAAGAGTATTCCGAATATACCGTCGTCAGGTATAATCATCTGTATAATTTAATACAGCATAGGCTTGTAGAAAACTACCTCGGGAATATTTGGATTAAAAAAGGTTTAAAACTGGTCGACCCAGACTACTGGGATTTTGTTGAAAAGACAACAACCCCAATGGCAATTGTTTTAATAAAGGCCCACCCTGTTGATTATGGAAAACTATATCTATGTGTTCTAAAATCTGCAATGGGTGATTGGACTTTTTTGGTACCCTTTATCATCATATTTATATTCAGCATAATAGCTTTTATAGCTTATAGGAACAAATTAAGTATTTTTTTCCTTGTTTCAAGTATTCTCATGTTTACAAATGTTGCATTGGTCAGTGCTATTGAAGAGGCGCTTACAAGGTATTTGTTTTATACTTACTTCGCATTAATTTCTGTAGTATCAATAGCCTTATTGAAACAGTTTGAAAGCAAATCTGAATAAAACTCATTTCATAGGTTTAAAGAGGCCATAAAATTGGCTCTCATTGATTTCTTTTTTTTACAATAGGGCTCCTGAGCCATTCTCATTTTATTCCTTCCTTAATATTCCGTAATTTTGCACCTCGAATCCCAAAGGATGAGCGAAGAAATAAAACACGAGTGCGGAATAGCGCTGATCAGGCTTAAAAAAGATCTCTCTTTTTACAAGGAAAAATACGAAAGCAGTCTGTACGGACTAAATAAGTTGTACCTGCTAATGGAAAAGCAGCACAACCGCGGTCAGGACGGTGCCGGAGTGGTTTCTTTAAAACTGGATGCAGAACCGGGACTGCCCTTTATCTTCAGGGAACGCTCTGATTCGTCCAATGCGATCTCTCTTATATTCAATAGAATCCATGAACAGCTTTTAGAAGGAAAGTTTACTGATATCAACGGTGTTGAAGAAGATATACTGCCTGCTGATATGCCTTTTATGGGTGAATTGCTGCTCGGCCACCTTCGATACGCCACCCATAGCAGCAACGGAATGTCCTATTGCCACCCTTTTTTGAGGGAAAACAACCGGATGAGCAAAAACCTCGTGCTGGCAGGTAATTTCAACATGACCAATAATGATGAGCTGTTCCAAAAGCTTATTGAATTTGGTCAGCATCCCCTCAATCATACAGATACTGTGACAGTAATGGAAAAAATCGGTCATTACCTCGACGAAAATGTGGATCACTTGTATGATAAACTCGCCAAAGAAGGATATTCATTTCAAAATATCCAGAACATGATTTCGAAAGAGCTGGATGTAACCGAAATCCTTAAAAAATCAGCAAAACAATTCGATGGCGGTTATGTGATGGCAGGCCTTATCGGGCATGGGGATGCTTTTGTTCTCCGCGATCCTAATGGTATCAGGCCGGCATATTGGTATGAAGATGATGAAATGGTGGTAGTAACTTCTGAACGCCCACCCATTAAAACAGCTTTCAATGTCGATTATGATAAAATCCAGGCTGTTAAGCCTGGTCACGCCCTCATCATAAAAAAAGATGGCTCTGTTTCCCAACCAAGGATATTGGATGAAAAAGAAATCAGGCAATGTTCATTTGAACGCATCTATTTCTCAAGGGGTACTGACCGGGACATTTATAATGAACGCAAACAACTCGGCAGGCTTGTGGCACCACATGTATTGAAATCCATTGACCATGATATGGAAAATACAGTATTTTCATACATCCCTAATACGGCGGAAGTATCCTATATTGGCATGAATGAAGCCCTCGGAGATTATCTGAACCAATACAAAAAGCAGAAAATAAAAGAAGGTAATATCAACAATGGTGAACTGGATACCCTTCTGGCCATGAAGCCCAGAACCGAAAAAATAGCCGTAAAAGACGCGAAACTGCGTACATTTATAACTTCAGACAGTCAGCGTAAAGATCTTGTTTCGCATGTATATGATACCACTTATGGAATTGTAAAACCCGGAACAGATAACCTTGTTGTTATTGATGACTCTATTGTGAGAGGAACCACACTCAGAAACAGCATTTTGAGGATACTGGATAGGCTCGGGCCTAAAAAAATAGTCATAGTGTCTTCTGCGCCACAGATCAGGTATCCTGATTGCTACGGCATAGATATGAGCAAACTCGGTGATTTCATAGCATTTAAGGCTGCCATCGAACTCCTGAAGGATGAAGGAAGGGAAGGGATACTTCAGGATATATACCTGAAATGCAAAGAGCAAGGTTCTGAAAAAGGAGCCCCAAATTTTGTCAAAGAAGTTTATGAAGGATATTCCGATGAACAGATCAGCAAAAAAATAGCGTCCATGCTCAAATCTGCCAATGTGAAAGCAGAAGTTGAAGTTATTTATCAAACTGTTGACAACCTCCATAAGGCATGCCCTGAACATACCGGTGATTGGTATTTTACGGGTAATTATCCCACACCTGGGGGAAACAAAGTAGCCAACAGGTCTTTTGTTAATTTTTATGAAAACCGTGATGAGAGGGCGTACTAAGCAATGTGCTGATGTGTTAATGTGTAAATGTGCTAATGGAATGCGCATAAGACACCATAGAGACAGATTCTTACCACTTACCACTTACCATTTACCATTTACTACCAGTGTCTAAAGAAATAACAGAAATAAACGATGTCGTTATCCGCTTTGCTGGTGATTCCGGTGATGGGATACAGCTTATAGGAAATGAGTTTTCCCTGGTCACGGCATTGATGCAGAACGACCTGGCAACCTTCCCTGATTTTCCGGCTGAAATAAGGGCTCCAGCCGGTACTTTACCTGGTGTTTCAGGATACCAGATCCGTTTTGGTTCCCATGAAATACATACTCCCGGCGATAGTTGTGATGTGCTTGTGGTCATGAACGCGGCAGCATTGAAAAAGAATCTTGGCAATCTGAAAAACGGTGGTATCATCATCGCAAATGAAGATGGTTTTGATGTCAAAAACCTGAGACTTGCCGGATATCCTGATCACACGCAACCATTAGAAGATCCTGAGCTACAGGCTTTTAAATTATATAAGATACCCATTACAAAATTGATTCGCGAAGGTTTGAAAAGCCTTGGGCTTGGTACAAAAGAACAGGACCGTTCCAAAAACATGTTTGTACTCGGGCTGATATGCTGGATGTATGAACGTTCTCTCGATTCAATACATGATTTCATTGAAAAGAAATTTGCGAAAACACCTGAAATACATGATGCCAATACCAGGGCACTGCGAATAGGTTATAATTATGGCGAGACCGCTGAAATATTTACCAGCAGGTTTGAGATAAAACCTGCCCCCATGAAGCCCGGAACCTACCGGGGAATCACCGGGAACCAGGCCATTGCTTATGGTTTGGTGGCAGCATCGGTAAAGTCTGGCATCCCATTGTTTTATGGCAGCTATCCAATTACACCTGCTTCGGATATATTACATGAATTGGCAAAGCTTAAAAACTTTGATGTGATCACCTTCCAGGCTGAAGATGAAATTGCAGCTATCAGTGCTTCTATAGGCGCTTCTTATGGAGGAAGTATGGGGATTACTGCTTCATCAGGTCCCGGAATAGACCTGAAATCAGAAGCCATGGGACTGGCTATGATGCTGGAATTGCCTTTATTGGTTATAGATGTTCAGCGTGCAGGCCCATCTACGGGTATGCCTACTAAAATGGAACAGGCTGATTTATTATTGGCATTGTTTGGCAGGCACGGAGAAGCTCCACTGCCAGTTATTGCCGCCAAATCCCCATCAGATTGTTTTGATACTATATATGAAGCCGCAAGGATTGCCATAGTGTGGATGACCCCTGTTATATTTTTAAGTGACGGCTATCTTGCCAACAGTACCGAACCCTGGAGATTCCCGGTTTCTGAAAACCTTGATCCCATCCATGCAAAGTTTGCAACCCCGCTCAAGGATGCTGAGGATAAGTTTTACCCATACCAAAGGGATGAAAACCTGGTGCGTAAATGGGCATTGCCGGGCATTCCGGGCTTTGAAAACAGGATTGGTGGTATTGAAAAAGAAGACCCAACCGGAAACATATCTTATGACCCGATCAACCATGAAAAAATGGTTTATACCCGCGCGCAAAAAGTGGCCAATATCGCAAACAATATTCCGTCACAGGCAATGGATAGCGGAAGCGAGAGAGGAAAGATTCTGGTACTTGGATGGGGGTCAACTTACGGTACCATAAAAACTGCTTGTGATGAACTAAGATCTGATGGAATTGAACTCAGCCACGCACAGATCCGTTACCTGAACCCGTTCCCGGCAAATCTGGGCGAACTTCTCATGGGTTTTGATCATATATTGATACCCGAAAATAATACCGGCCAACTGGCCATGCTCATTCGCAGCAAATACCTTATCAATGCCATATCCCTCAATAAGATACAGGGATTGCCGTTCACTGTTTCCGAGATTAAAGAAAAGGTGAAAACCATTTTGAATGCTGACAAAAAATGAAACGAAACGATATACTTGAATATATAAACTCTGAATTCGGGTCTGAGCCATTTACATCCAAGGACCTGGCCACCGATCAGGATGTAAGATGGTGTCCGGGATGTGGGGATTATTCTATTCTGAAACAGGTTCAAACCGTTATGCCGGCATTGAATATCCCTAAGGAAAAGATCGTATTCGTCTCTGGGATAGGTTGTTCTTCACGTTTCCCTTATTACATGAATACCTATGGCATTCATTCCATACATGGACGTGCCACTGCTATTGCGACGGGACTCAAAACGGCCCGCCCCGACCTGAATGTATGGATCGTGACCGGTGATGGCGATGCCTTATCCATTGGGGGTAACCACTTTATACATCTTTTGAGAAGGAATGTGGATGTCAAAGTGCTTCTTTTTAATAATGAGATATATGGTCTTACCAAAGGGCAGTACTCTCCTACTTCTACCCCGGGACAGATCACAAAATCAACACCAATGGGTGCTATTGATCATCCATTTAACCCTATAGCCCTGAGCCTGGGTGCAGATGCCAGTTTTGTGGCCCGGTCTATGGATCGTGATCCCAAGCATTTGCAGAATATCCTGCTTAAAGCCATGAAGCATAAAGGGACTTCCCTTCTTGAAATATACCAGAACTGCAATGTCTATAATGATGGCGCTTTTTTCATTTATACAGATAAAGAAACCAAGCCCCTTGAAACTATTTTCGTTGAGCATGGAATGCCACTTGTTTTTGGCGAAAATAATGCAAAGGGAATTGCTTTAAAAGATGGCAAGCCTTTGATCGTAAATATGAATGAGGAGAGCTTTTCCATAAATGATCTTTGGGTACATGATGAGCATGATGCCTATAAAGCGCATGTATTAAGCAGGATGTTTGACAATCCTTATGTTGAAAATCATTTCCCAAGGCCATTCGGAGTGATTTATTCTCATGATCGACCTACTTATAACGACCAGGTTCATGAGCAGTTAGCCCATGCCAAAAGCCAATTTGGGGCTGGTGATTTGGATGCACTGATAAGAGGTAAGCAGACATGGACGGTGGGGTAAAAATGAATGAATGAGAGAATGATGGAATGAGCGGGTTTTGTCATTTCGACGATAGGAGAAATCCGCACCGTCATTTCGAGTGCAACGAGAAATCTGATTAAGACTCCATTAGACTGGTTAATCCTCATTTATCAGATTTCTCCTATCGTCGAAATGACACAGAATCACACCCCCGTATAATTAAACGGCGTCACGGCTTTTAACTCATTTTTCAGTTCGTCAGACACATCAAGGCTTTCGATAAATTCTTCGAATGCATTTTTATCGAGGCTTGCTTTGCCTCTTGAGAATTCCTTGAGTTTGCCATAAGGATCCGGATATCCTTCCCGCCTGAGAATGGTTTGTATAGCTTCTGCAACCACAGCCTGGTTTTGTGCCAGGTCGGCACTGATTTTTTCAGGGTTTACAATGAGTTTCTTTAAGCCTATTAATATGGAATGATATGCTACCAAACTGTGCGCCAATGGCATACCAATATTCCTTAACACGGTCGAATCTGTAAGGTCACGTTGCAAACGGCTCACGGGCAGCTTATTGCTTAAGAAATCAAAAATGGTATTTGCCAATCCCAGGTTGCCTTCCGCATTTTCAAAATCAATCGGGTTTACTTTGTGCGGCATGGCTGATGATCCCACTTCTTCTGCCTTTACCTCCTGACGAAAATAATCCATCGAAATATAGGTCCAGATATCGCGGCACAGATCAATAAAAATGACGTTTAACCGCCGCAAATTATCAAAAAGTTCAGCAAGGTCATCATAATGATCAATTTGCGTGGTGTATTGGTTTCTGCTCAACTCCAGGTCGTTCAGTAAAAAATCATCCGCAAAAGCAACCCAGTTTATATCAGGGTAGGCAACATGGTGTGCATTAAAATTTCCGGTCGCACCTCCGAATTTGCCGTAATATTTTTTGGTTTTCAACTGGTAAAGCTGCTTTTGGATTCGTTCCTGGTACACCATAAACTCCTTACCGAGCCTCGTCGGTGAGGCAGGTTGACCATGTGTGCGCGCCAGCATCGGGATATCCATCCATTTGGCGCTGTATCCTTTTATGGTTTCAAAAATATTCTCAAGCTCGGGGATCAAAAGGTCGCGGATACCGTCTTTTAAAGACATCGGTACCGCTGTATTATTGATGTCCTGTGAGGTAAGCCCGAAATGAATAAACTCTTTGAAATTGCTGACTCCAAGTTCATCAAATTTATCACGAAGAAAATATTCTACGGCTTTTACATCGTGGTTGGTGGTTTTTTCAATGGTTTTTACCTTCGTCGCATCCTCTTCGGTGAAACTCAGGTAAATTTTATCAAGCTTGGGGATGCATTCTATCGGGAAATCAACCAGTTGAGGCAGGGGTATCCGGCACAGTGCCAGGAAATATCTTATTTCTACCTGCACTCTGTACCGGATAAGCCCATATTCCGAAAAATAAGATGACAATGGTTCTGTTTTCGACCAGTACCTCCCATCAAGGGGCGAAATCGCATTTATATTTGAACAGTCCATGGTGCAAAGGTCTTGAAATTATTCGGGAATTGTAGGGGCGGGGCTTGCCCCCGCCCTTTTCGAAAAGACCACACGGAATAAAATTAATGTCTGAATGAATATTCCTAATATAGGGCTGGGGCAAGCCCCGCCCCTACATTATCATGCTCATCAATCAAAAAAACAAATTCAGATATTTCTTGAATCTTATTATTTTTTATATTTGGTGATTAAATCAACTAACCTATGAAACATTTTAACCTAAGTATTTCATTTTTCTTTATTGCCTTATTCATAATTTCCGGTAATTTTAATACCTCAAATGCACAGGTAAAAGCTATCAATGTCAGGAAGTTAATCAATAACAATGACTGGAATTTTGTTGAAAATATCGGACAGCTTGCGGATGCGCAGGGGCAGTTACATTCTGATATCAAATATTATAGCCACAATGGAGGGCCTGATATCTATTGCAGGCCGGGAATGATCAGCTTTGTTTTTTCGAAGCTCATTAATAACGCTGACGGAACAGATGCCGACCTTTTCCAGGCACCGAAAGCCAACGAAAACAAACTTGATCTGCGCCGCCATTGGGAGGATGAAATAACCAACAAAAAAATAAGCACCGTCACCAGCCGTGCAGATATGGTTCTGTTAAATGCAAATCCCGCCGCCCAAATCATTGGCCAGGACAAGCAGGCTTATTATGAAAACTATTACACGTCATACACACCTGAATCCGGGGTAAATAAAGCCCTTACTTATAAAACGATCGTTTACAAAAATGTGTACCCAAATATTGACATGCTTATTCATGCCAAAACCAGCGGGATGGAATATGAATTTGTAATATACCCCGGTGGAAATGTAAGTGATATACAAATCCAATGGAATGGCCTGCAAAACATGGAAATGATGCAAAACGGTGGACTCCACTATGTAAGCAACATGATTGACATGCAGGACAGCAAACCTGTTTCTTTTATACCAGGTGGCACCCAGGTACCCAGTAGTTTTGAAAAAAATGAAAATGAAATTTCATTTAATGTAGCAGAATATGATCATTCACAAAAGCTTACAATAGATCCAACTATCGACTGGGGTACCTATCTTGGAGGGGGTGCAAGAGATTATTGCCAGGCAGTATGGACAGATGCTTTAGGCAACGTAATGATATGCGGCCCATGCACTGGGACAAATAGTATTGGGACGTCAGGCGCATTCCAATCAACATATTCAGGTTCAGCACAAAGTGATGCATTTCTTGCTAAATTTTCTGCGGTTGGCGCTTTACTTTGGTGTACATATTATGGGGGAGGCGTAGGATATGGCGGAAGTAGTACCCCATATAATGATGGATGGGGCTTAAGCACGGATAATTTTGACAATATTTATATGGGCGGAGCTACCTCCGCTACTGTAGGTATTGCAACCTCAGGATCTTACCAATCATTTTATGCCGGTGTTGGTACTGGAAGCTATGGTGGGTATATTGTTAAATTTAGGCCGAATGGAGCGCGGGTTTGGGCAACTTATTACGGTTCAACTGTAAATGATCAGGTATTGTTTGTTGCTACAGATTTATCTGCAAACGTATTTATAACCGCTTGGGCAAATAGCAGTTCTGGCCTCGCTAGTTCAGGGGCATACCAAACTTCATACGGTGGCGGACAGGATGTCGGACTTGCCAAATACGATTCTACTGGAAAGCAACTTTGGAGCACATATTATGGTGGCAGTGGATATGAAGCCGGGAATGTCGTTGCTACTGACTTAAATGGGAATGTTTTGGTTTGTGGTGAAACCGGAAGTTCTTCAGGTATATCCAGTCCCGGCGCTTATCAAACTAAATATGGAGGAGGTGATGATGCTTTTGTTGCCAGTTTTTCTCCATCGGGAAACCTGAATTGGAGTACTTATCTTGGCAGCAGTGCCTTTGATGAGGCATGGGGAGTAGTTGCGGACCAATTTGGTTATGTTTACGTCAATGGACAAACAGCCAGTAAAACCAGTATTACTTACAATATTCCGTACCAACCATCTCTTGCTGGTACGACCAATTCTTTCCTTTCCAAGTTCTCTTCAACCGGAACTATGATTTGGAGTACCTATTATGGTGGGAATGGTTCGGATATCGGCAATAATCTATGTACTGACCCAACAGGAAGTATATTCGTGACAGGTCAAACAACCAGTAAGTCGGGCATCGCAACACCGGGTGGGTATTTAACTTCTTTGCCTGGGGGCACAAATGCTTTCTTCTCAAAATTTTCCCCCGCTGGCAACCTTATGTATGGAACATATTATGGCGGATCAGGCCCCGATGCGGGTTATGATGTTCATTCTGATGCATTTGGCAACACATATATGGCTGGCTCTACAGAAAGCACAAGCGGGATTGCAACATCTGGTGGTTACAATTCAGGTTATGTTGCAGGCTCCCAGGATGAGTTCGTTAATGGATTGTTTTTTCATACCTACCTGAACGACGCTGGAATCATTTTCACTCCTCCAGGCTATTGCTCAGGCCCGCAAACTATAAAGGTGACGCTTGAGAATTTCGGTTCAAACAGTTTAACATCCGCAACTCTTGGTTGGTCTTTAAATGGTAAAGCTCAGACACCCATAAGCTGGACAGGCAGCTTAGCCACGGACAGTGTTGTAACAGTCTCTTTAGGCACTTATACATTTTCGGCAGGGACGGACACCATTAAAGCATGGACCTCAAAACCAAACGGCATTCTGGATTCAATGCCTCAAAATGATACCTTAAAAAGCAAGGTTTTATTTGTTGCATATCCTACCGTAAATGCCGGGGGAAATAAAAAACTTTGTGCGGGCAGCAGCACTTTTGTTGGGCCGAATAGCGGATCGGGTGTAACTTATAGCTGGACCTCCAAGCCGTCCGGTTTTGTATCGAATTCAATGCAGCCAAAGGTTACCCCGTCTGTTACCACCACGTATTATCTCACCGAAACCACTACCATCGGGGGGTGTGCGGCGTCAGATTCTGCAACGGTAACCGTAGGACAAATACCAACCCCCAATGCGGGCAATGCCAGCACCATTTGCTATGGCGGAAGTGCAGCTATCGGGCAATCTCCGATCAAAGGACATAGCTATGCCTGGTCTTCTGTTCCCATTGGTTTTTCTTCGAGTATCAGCAATCCTACTGCAAGCCCAACTACGACCTCTACCTTTTACATGACAGAAATAGATACTGTCGCTAACTGTGTCGCCTATAGCAGTGTTGTCATCACCGTGAATCCGGAGGCCAAGGCAAACGCAGGTGGCAACCAGAGTATATGCCCCAAAGCATCCGCAACCATTGGGACAAGTGCCGCTTCAGGCCATTCTTATAAATGGACATCAAACCCGGCGGGATTTACCAGCACAGTTAGTAATCCGAGGGTAAGTCCTGATACGATAACCACTTATTACTTATCTGACATTATCAATGCAACAGGATGTACGGCAGGCGATTCGGCTATTGTCAGTTTTAATCCCTTACCTGTTGCAAATTCTGGAGGCAACCAAACTATCTGCTCAGGGAGCAATGTGCAACTTGGCAATACAGCAGTAAATGGAGATACGTATTCCTGGACATCTAAACCCACAGGATTCACCAGCACATCAAGCAATCCAACCGTAAATCCAACTGTCACAACAGATTATTATATTACTGAAATCATTACAGCTACAGGATGTTCCAAAACAGATACTGCGATTGTAACAACCAACCCTCTGCCAACCCCGAATACTGGCGGCAACCAGGTGATCTGCATCGGAGGCAGTATTCAGCTTGGCTCAGGCTCAAATCCGGGGCATAGCTATTTGTGGACATCAAAGCCGGCGGGTTTCAAGTCCACTTCAGCATTCCCTACGGTAAGCCCGACTGTAACCACCACCTATTACCTTACTGAAATTATTACAGCAACAGGATGTTATAAAAAGGATTCTGCGACTGTAAAGGTTAATTCTGAAACCGCTAATGCCGGCACGAGCCGTGCTATTTGCATAGGGCAGGCAGACACCTTGGGAATCCCTGCCGTCAACGTAACTACCTACACATGGACCTCAAATCCCGTAGGTTTTTCGGATGCAACTGCAAATCCCGTGGTAAAACCGACTGTTTCTACCACTTATTATCTCAAAGAAACCAGCAATATCACCAGTTGTTCCGGAATTGATTCGGTAATGATAACTGTTAATCCCCTGCCTCGGGCAGATGCCGGGCAGAACCAGACGATATGCGCCGGTATAAGCACATCTATAGGTGATACATCAACAGCCCTTGATTCATTTTCGTGGACTTCATCACCTACTGGTTTTACCTCCGATGTTTCAAACCCTCCTGTTAGTCCTACTGCAACAACCGTTTATCATCTTACTGAAACCAATCCAAATACCGGATGCAGCAAGACCAATCTGGTTGCGGTTGTAGTCAATCCGCTTCCGGATGCAGAATGGTTTGTTACATATTCAGGCAATACCGCCTATATCCATGCTGATGACAGCAGTTTGAGCCGTCATAATTATTTATGGAACCTTGGCGATGGCGATACGGCCTCAGGATATCTCGCAAAACATTTATACCTTAAAGACAAGTCCTATTATATCAAGTTAACCATCACTGGAGCCGATGGTTGCACAAATTCGCTTGACTCATCTGCCAAGATACTTTATTCCGGAATTGAGGAAAATCATGCGACTGATTTCGATCTTAATGTATTCCCAAATCCGTTCCAGAATTCGGCTTCCATTGAGTATAACCTCAATACCAGTGGGAAAATCAAAATCGTTTTACTTGATGTAACCGGCAGACAGATAGGAGTTGTCGCAAATGAAAACCAGGTACCGGGCTCCTATCATTTTGATCTGAGCGCTGAAAAATATCATTTAAGTCCGGGGATGTACCTGCTGCAGTTTATGAATCAGTCACCAGTCAACAGTCTTCAGTCAACAGTAAAGATTGTTCGATATTGAGTCAGGAGTCAGTCAACAGTAATGAGTGATTGATTGTGATTTAAGAAACAGTCTTGTAAAGGAGAATAGCTATTCAATAGAAATAACAAAAAACAGTTTTGTCAAACTAACAATACTGATGACTGTTGACTGGCTACTGTTGACTTCTAATTATTAACTGTTTACCGTAAAATTCACCAGTTTTACGAATTGCTGCACGCGACGTGTTATTTCCTCTTTGGCAAGATCTTCCAGTCTCCTGGTCCCAAATTTCTCTACGCAAAATGATGCGATGACACTGCCAAATATTATTGCCCTTTTCATGTTGTCAAAGCTTATATCATTGGTACTTGCGAGATAACCCATAAAACCTCCTGCAAAAGTATCTCCTGCACCTGTTGGATCAAATACTTCTTCTAATGGCAACGCCGGGGCAGAGAAAATATTATCTCCATGAAAAAGCAGGGCACCATGTTCACCTTTTTTAATAATAAGGTATTTCGGCCCCATTTCCCTGATGATGCGTGCCGCCTTTACAAGGGCATAAGTGCCTGAAAGCTGACGGGCTTCTTCATCATTGATAATAAGAAGATCAATTGATTTTAAAGTGGTTTTTAAAGAATCCAGTGCTATATCCATCCAGAAATTCATGGTGTCCATCGCCACCAGCTTAGGCCTGGGCGCAGTCTGGTTTATCACAGACAGCTGTACATCCGGACTCAGGTTTCCCAGGAATAAAAAATCGGTATCCCTGAAACTTTCAGGCAATATGGGCTTAAAATCAGCCAGAACATTGAGTTCGGTAACCAATGTATCCCTTGAATTGAGATCGTTATGGTAACGTCCATGCCAGAAAAAGCTTTTCTGGTCTTTTTTTATGTCAACTCCTTCAAGGTTAATGCCTTTTGCTTTAAGCATTTCCATCGCATTATCAGGGAAATCATTTCCCACAACTGATACTACTTTGATATCCGGGGAAAAATAGGAAGCTGAAAGACTGCTATAGGTAGCTGAACCACCGATAACCCTGCCTGAACTCCCAAATGGCGAATCAATTTCATCAAACGCCATAGAACCAACGATTACTAAACTCATTATTTAATTAAGAATTAGGAATTACGAATTAAGGGTGCAAAAGTAGCGATTCGAAATTTGAAATTTGAAATTTGTCGTAAACGAAGCTCTTATATCCAGCCAAATAACTGATTTATTGATCATTGATAATTGATCATTGATCATTGATCATTGATCATTCTTTTAAGATATTCAAAAGATATTGCCCGTAACCACTTTTTAGTAAAGGCTGCGCGATTTTTTGCAACTGGTCCTTATCAATAAATCCCTGGCGATATGCAATTTCTTCAATACATCCAATTTTAAGTCCCTGCCTGCTTTCGATGACCTGTACATACTGGCCAGCCTGCATTAATGATTCAAAAGTACCGGTATCCAGCCATGCAGTTCCCCTTGACAATACTTTTACACCGAGTTTTCCCTTTTCGAGATATACCTTATTCACATCGGTTATTTCATATTCCCCCCTCGCTGAAGGTGCGAGATTTTCAGCGATTTCAACTACTTCATTATCATAAAAATAAAGACCGGGTACCGCATAGTTGGATTTTGGATTCTGCGGTTTTTCTTCTATGCTTATCGCATGCATTTTATCATCAAAACTTACCACGCCATAGCGTTCCGGATCGCCTACCCTGTAAGCAAAAATATAGCCGCCATCCGGGTCTACACATTGTTCAAGGGCCGATCCAAGACCTGGCCCGAAAAAGATATTGTCGCCTAGTACCAGCGCAACTTTATCTTTACCAATAAATTCCTTCCCAATAACAAAAGCCTGTGCA
This sequence comes from Bacteroidota bacterium, assembly GCA_013287095.1. The sequence goes on from JABDEJ010000048.1 coordinate 16,601, forward strand.
AGACCGTTTGGGACAGATTGTTCCGCGTAGGTAAAACGGCAACCTATCTGCGCCCCATCCCCTAATAAACGCCTGAAATTCGGAAGGTCAACCGGTGTCGAAATTATCAGGATTTCTTTGATCCCCGCCATCAATAAAACCGATAAAGGGTAATAGATCATGGGCTTGTCATAAACAGGCATCATTTGCTTGCTCATGGCTAATGTAAGCGGATGTAACCGGGTACCTGCGCCACCGGCCAATATGATTCCTTTCATATATTTTTCAATCTTTTAATCTTTAATCTTTTAATTATATCTTAATAAAATCGTTGAAAATAATCCTGATCCCTACGATCCCAATGGCAATGGCTGCGCCGCGTATGATAAAACTGCCATGAACTTTCTTTGAAAGGCGCGCGCCGATCTTGGCACCGACATATACCCCTGCACTGATAAATACAGTCTGCCATATCACTGTATCAAGTGTCCCTTCAATAATATGCTCAACGGTTCCCGTAAGGGCAGATACGGCCAATGTAAAATGAGAAGTAGCTGTGGCAATATGAACAGGAAAATTGAGCAGGCCTACCAGGACCGGAACATGGATAATACCCCCGCCGATCCCGAAAAAACTTGATATATAACCTATAAAAAGGCTTGAAGCAACGCCAATTCCCATACGAAAACGATATTTGTGTTCCGTACCATCGCTTTCTATAATATGCCTGCTTACTCCTTTTTGAGATTCCACAACCTGTTGACCTATACGCGACGATCTCAGGAAAAGAAATACCGAAACAAAGATCATCAGACATCCAAAAATAAGGTCAAAGGTTTGTTTTGGGACATATTGGGTGGTATGCGCGCCAATAATAGCTCCAGGAATGGTTGCCGCCGCGAAAATTAACCCGGATTTTATATCCACGCGTTTCATTTTCAAATAGGCTGTAGTCCCGGAAAAGGCATTCACAAAAACGACAGCCAGTGATACACTGGTTATAATTTCACGGTTTTTATCCGGCCATAATAAAATCAGGATAGGCATTAGGATAAACCCCCCTCCTGCTCCGATCAAAGTGCCGAATGTACCGGCGA
>JABDEJ010000049.1 GCA_013287095.1 Bacteroidota bacterium
TTGAAGGGGAAGAGGAAGTAGGATCTGCAAACCTGGGGACATTTGTCAAAAACCATCATCAAAAACTGAAATGTGATGTGGTTTTAATTTCTGACACCAGTATGATCGCCAATGATGTACCATCGATAACCGTTGGACTCAGAGGGCTCGCATACCTGGAAGTGGAAGTGACGGGGCCTAACCGGGACCTGCATTCAGGTACCTATGGCGGTGCGGTTCCCAACCCGATAAATGCTTTGTGCGAAATGATAGACAGTTTGATTGATGATAAAACCCGGAAAATAACAATCCCGGGGTTTTATGATGATGTACAGGCTATATCTGAAGAAGAAAAACAAGCCATAAAAGATATTCCATTCAGCCTGGAAGGATATGAAAAAGACCTTGGTATCAGCTCAGTAAGGGGTGAAGAAGGGTTTAGTACCATTGAGCGGACAAGTGTTCGTCCTACCCTTGATGTGAATGGCATAAAAGGGGGCTACCAGGGCGAAGGGGCGAAAACAGTTATTGCCTCTGTTGCTTCTGCCAAGATATCTATGCGATTGGTGCCAAACCAGAAATCTGAAAAAATTGCAGAATTGTTCACTGAATATTTCAAAAGCATTGCACCGGCCGGAATTAAGGTTAAGGTGACGAATATGCATGGTGGCGACCCTGTTGTTGTTCCTATTGATTCCGTGGAATATAGGGCTGCTTCAATGGCCTACGAAGAGACTTTTGGAAAGAAACCATTGCCAAGCAGAGCAGGCGGCAGCATCCCGATCGTGAAACTGTTTGAAGATGAACTTGGTGTAAAATCTGTCATGATGGGCTTTGGGCTTGATACTGATCAGATCCACTCACCCAATGAAAACTTCGGTATTTTCAACTTTCTCAAAGGAATAGAAACGATCCCTTATTTTTTCCAGTACTATGCTGAGATGAAGAAATAGATATTTCTCGCTGAGGATTAAAACGTTATTCCGATACGCTCTATGATTGGCGATCCGTTTGGATTAATATTCTGAAACTGGTCGTAGTTGATATTGAATAAAATAGATGCATTCAGGAATACTCCCCTGCCAAGAGCTGATCTATAACCTAATCCCACATATTCGCTATAATACCATGTACGTTCCGGAAGACCAGTAATTGCCGATGGATTCGACACGTTCATTTCTTCATATTCTGCGTGAGCAAAAAATCTGCTGTTCCTTCCCAATGCATGTTTCCCAAAATCATATTCCGCATATACACGGGCGCCATACATATTGCCTTCGATATGGGAACTTCCCAGATAATTGCCAAGCGCATCAAAATAGGGCTCAAATCCATTAAAATAGATATACGTACCACCAATACCAGCCTGCAGATTGGTTGTCAATCTATAACCAAGTATCGGAGAAATATCGATATAGCCAGGTTGGAAACCCACCCAGAAATTAGCACCTTTAACCAGTCTTTGTGAAAATGACATATTTTCGAGACTGTCAGGATTGTCATAAGCCGGTTGTTCTTGACTTTGATTATCTCCACGATCGCGGTACCTCTGTGCATACGTATTGTTAAAAGCAAAAACGAACACTGCTAAGGCGCAGATAACCAGAAATTTATATTTTTTGATTTTCATCTTCTATGAATATATTGATAAACCTGTTAACTGTTCTGCAAAATGGAAGCCAAACTATAAACCGACTTTGGTTTCCATAACAAATTTAAGACAATATTGTATGACATGTTGACTATTATGGAAAGATTAACACTGTCAGAACACCCTGATCGTGCGCTCCAAAAAGGTGACTTATGTGAAACAATAACAAATCCATATCTTTGTTTTACCAAAAGCATCTACTTTCTCTATCATAAGCGGAGTATTAACGTAAATGAAACAAATTAATAGTAAGGGCGCCAATAATCCAAATACAGTTCAAGGCAAAGTAAGCGAACCTGAAAGTAATTATAGAAAGCCAACTATCCGCTTTTTTACCTCTTTTGAAGAGATGAATGAGGCGGATATTATCGAAATGGCCGGATTTACACCGGTTCAAAATTTTGAGCAAGTCACACAGATGATTTTAAGCTTTTATAAAGAAGAGCTCCAAAAGCCATTGGATAAAAAAATACATTTCAGAAAGTGATAATTTTTTTGCCCGAGTTCAAAGAAATGCTCTCACTTTAATCAAGCGGGAAGTAAGTTTTATTCTCATTGGCGGATATGCGGTTATTCACTACGGGTATGCACGCACTACAGCAGACATGGATATATGGTTGGAGCCTGACAATGAAAACAAAATCAGGTTTATCAGCGCTTTGCGGGATTTTGGAATTGGGGAGCAGGATCCGGATAAAATTGCTGAACATGATTTTAGCTTGCCGCAAATGTTCTTTTTTGGTCAAAAACCGAAGAGAATGGATTTTCTTACAAAAATAAGTGGTGTTAAATATCATGACGCTATTTCTCAGGTCAATCATTTCCCGTTGGAAAATCTGCAAATTCCTGTCATTCAATTTGAACATCTCATCCTTTCAAAAATATCAAACGACAGACCCCAGGACAAAGCAGATGTTGAAAAACTTCAGGAGATAGCGCGGCACCGGCGAAAATCCTGATTAAGTCAAATAAGTACCATTCCTTACATCCTTTAGTCCTGCCATCCTGACCATCTTTGTCAATTCAAACCCTGTCAGAATAGCAGAAAACCATTATGGATAGCTTTTTGTTGAAATTGGGTTGACAAAAAGAATTAAAAAATGAGTTTCAATTTTAACAACCTAACCATCAAAGCACAGGAAGCCGTTCAGGAAGCCACTGAAATTGCTTCTGCAAATCAAAATCAGGCTATAGATACGGCTCATCTGCTCAAAGGCATGTTGATAGTAGATGAAAATGTTGTGGGGTTTCTGCTCAAAAAGCTGAGCGTGAATGTTGTCCGCCTCAATGAGGTACTGGATGCCGTTATTGAAAAATATCCAAAAGTGAGCGGTGGCAATCCTTATTTGTCAAACGAAACAAATACGGCCTTGCAAAAAGCGGCTTCCTATAGCAAAGAGCTTAAGGATGAATATGTAAGCGTAGAACATCTATTGCTTGGAGTATTGGCAGTAAATGATGATACATCAAGAATATTAAAGGATTCCGGCGTCAGCGAAAAAGAACTGAAACAGGCTATTATCCAGCTCAGGGGCGGATCAAGGGTTACCGATCAAAATGCAGAAGCCAAATACAACGCACTGGATAAATATGCCAAAAACCTTAATGAAATGGCACGTTCCGGCAAACTTGACCCTGTCATTGGCAGGGATGAAGAAATCAGGCGGGTGATCCATATTCTTTCCCGCAGAACCAAAAACAATCCCATTCTAATAGGAGAACCAGGTGTTGGTAAAACAGCTATCGCCGAAGGTATTGCATTCCGTATCATAAATGGCGATGTCCCTGAAAACCTGAAAACAAAAACCGTTTTCAGTCTGGATATGGGCGCACTGATAGCAGGGGCCAAGTACAAAGGGGAATTTGAAGAACGTTTAAAGGCTGTGGTAAAAGAAGTTACTTCATCTGATGGCAACCTCATCTTGTTTATTGATGAAATTCATACCCTCGTAGGAGCCGGTGGTGGCGAGGGTGCCATGGATGCTGCCAATATCCTGAAGCCTGCTTTGGCAAGAGGGGAGTTAAGGGCCATCGGGGCAACAACATTGAATGAATACCAGAAATACTTTGAAAAAGATAAAGCCCTTGAAAGACGTTTTCAAAAGGTATTGATCGATGAACCTACCATAGATGATGCCATCTCGATCCTTCGTGGACTAAAGGAGCGTTATGAGACCTATCATAAGATCAAAATAAAAGATGAGGCGATCATTGCGGCGGTAGAATTGTCGAACCGTTATATATCAGACCGTTTTTTGCCGGACAAGGCTATTGACCTTATTGATGAGGCATCAGCAAAGGCAAGAATTGAAGTAGATTCTTCCCCGGAAGAACTCGATGAACTGGAACGCAGGATCATGCAGCTTGAAATAGAGCGGGAGGCCATTAAAAGGGAAAAAGACCAGAAAAAGCTCGACAAATTGAGCCATGAGCTTTCCGAACTCAGCGAAAAAAGAAATGACCTGAAAGCGAGATGGCAGGAAGAGCGTGGCATCATTGACGAGATACAAAGGAACCGGGAAGACATAGAAAACTACAAAATGGCCGCAGAGCAAGCTGAAAGGGCAGGGGATTATGGAAAAGTGGCTGAAATAAGATATGGCAAAATAAAAGAGCGTGAAGACCTTTTGCAAAAGGCAGAGCAAAAGCTCAAGGACATGCAAAGCAAAAGCTCTTTGATCAAAGAAGAAGTGGATGCGGAAGATATTGCTTCCATTGTAGCCAAGTGGACAGGAATTCCCGTGTTTAAAATGCTCCAAAGCGAGCGTGAAAAGCTTTTGAATATGGAAGAAGAACTCCATAAACGGGTTATTGGTCAAGATGAAGCTATCCAGGCTATTGCAGATGCCGTTCGGCGCAACAGGTCTGGTCTTTCTGACCCTAAAAAACCAATAGGATCCTTCATCTTCCTCGGCACAACGGGGGTGGGCAAAACAGAACTCGCCAGGGCATTGGCAGAATTCCTGTTCAATGATGAAAACATGATGACGCGTATAGATATGTCTGAGTACCAGGAAAGACATTCTGTATCCAGGCTTATTGGTGCACCCCCGGGCTATATTGGTTATGAAGAAGGCGGTCAGCTTACGGAAGCTGTACGAAGGAAACCATATTCAGTTGTTTTGCTGGATGAAATAGAAAAAGCGCACCCGGATGTATTTAATATTCTGTTGCAAGTACTTGAAGATGGACGGCTTACAGACAATAAAGGACGAGTGGTCAATTTCAAGAACACTATTATTGTTATGACTTCCAATATTGGATCACATATTATACGTGAAAATTTTGCGTCGGCAACTGATGAAAACATGTATGGTGTAATCGAATCCACAAGGGTAGAAGTAATGGAACTTTTGAAGCAAACCATCAGGCCTGAAATATTGAACAGGATTGATGAAATCATCATGTTTAAACCTCTCAACCGCAGCGAAATAGTTGACATCGTTAGGATTCAGTTCGAAGGCTTGATAAAAATGCTTGCCAAAAATGATATCCGACTTGAAGCTACTGAAAAAGCCATCGGTTACCTGGCCCGCGAAGGCTACGAACCTGAGTTTGGGGCGAGGCCTTTGAAACGCGTGTTACAGAAGGAAATTGTAAACACGCTTTCGAAGTACATTTTGGCAGGTAAAATTGACAAAAATGAAAAGATCATCATAGATGCTGACAGTGGTGGCATTATCTTCAAAAATGAACAGGTTCCATCTTTGAATTAATAAAGTGTGCCTTTTGATATAATGAGAGATATTTTTAAACATACATTCAATGACAGCGATAAATAATTTCCCTACATTTGAATAAGGGGTTTTATCAAACCACGGTTGGCATGGCTATTGTAAAAGCCCTTTGACTATTTATAAAACAGATGAGCAATAAAAAAACGACTTTTGAAAATATAGGCATGTCAGATGCGATAGAAGATGACGGCCCTGAATTTATATCCCTTCTTTCTACCGAGGAAGAGGAGGAGATGGATAAAGAACAGATACCTGACGAACTATCTATTCTTCCTTTAAAAAATACCGTCCTGTTTCCCGGAGTGGTAATACCTATTACTGTAGGCAGGGATAAAAGCATTAAGTTGATCAATGATTCCTACAAAAAAGAAAGGATCATTGGCGTGGTGGCACAGAAATCAGAACTGGTGGAAGACCCTGATATTAATGATCTTAACCAGGTCGGTACCATAGCATATATATTGAAAGTATTGCGGATGCCTGATGGCAATACCACGGTGATCATCCAGGGGAAAAGGCGTTTTAATATTATTGAGATCACCAAACATGAGCCATACCTGCGAGCCAAAGTAGAAGCGGTAATTGAAAAGCGCCTGGAGCCTGATGATGAATTGAATGCAACTGTTGACGCATTGAAAGACCTGTCAACCCAGATCATTCAGATGTCTCCGAATATACCCTCTGAAGCATCTACGGCCATTAAGAACATTGAAAGCCCACGTTTCCTGGTCAATTTTATCTCTTCCAATCTAAGCATACCGGTTCCGGACAAGCAAAAGATATTGGAGACTTTTGACTTTAAGGCGCGCGCAAAACTTGTGCTTACCCATTTATCGAAGGAACAGCAAATGCTTGAGCTTAAAAACCAGATCCATTCCAAGGTCAGGGTTGATATTGATAAACAACAGCGTGATTACTTCCTTCACCAGCAAATGAAAGCCATCCAGGAAGAACTTGGAAGTGATTCACCTGACAAGGAAATACAGAACATAAAAGAACGGGCCGCCAAAAAAAAATGGGGAAAAGAAACGGCAGAAGCTTTTGCAAAAGAACTTTTGAAACTGGAACGCATGAACCCGATGGCGGCAGAGTATTCGGTGGTACTTAATTACCTGGAACTTATGCTTGATCTGCCCTGGAACGAATATACCAAAGACAATCTTGACCTTGCGCGGGCCAAAGCGGTTCTTGAAAAAGACCATTATGGCCTTGATAAAATAAAAGACCGCATCCTGGAATATCTCGCTGTTTTGAAATTGAAGGGAGATATGAAAAGCCCGATCTTATGCCTGTCGGGCCCTCCGGGAGTTGGAAAAACATCTCTAGGGAAGTCTATTGCCAAGGCCATGGGAAGGAAATACACACGTATGTCCCTTGGTGGCCTTCATGACGAAGCAGAGATCCGTGGACATCGTAAAACCTATATTGGCGCTATGCCGGGCCGTATCGTTCAGGCAATCAAAAAAGCAAAATCATCCAACCCTGTTTTCATCCTTGATGAAGTAGATAAAATAGGAAATGATTTCCGGGGAGATCCATCTTCAGCATTGCTTGAGGTGCTTGATCCGGAGCAGAATAATTCATTCTATGACAATTACCTGGAACTTGAATATGATCTGAGCCATGTAATGTTTATTGCTACCGCCAATTCATTGGATAGCATTCATCCGGCATTGAGAGATAGAATGGAGATTATTGACGTTAGCGGCTATCTGATAGAAGAAAAAGTGGCCATTGCAAAGAACTATCTGCTTCCAAAACAAAAGGAAATGCATGGTCTCAAAGCCAAAGACCTGAAAATGTCTCCTGCAATCATCGAAAAGATCATTGATGAATATACCCGCGAATCAGGGGTACGTACTTTAGAGAAAAAGATCGCCTCATTCGCAAGGGCACGCGCCAAACACATGGTTCTCGGAGAAGACAAGGCTGCCAATATTGATGAAGCTGACGTTCGCGAGATCCTTGGGCCCCAAATATTTGATAAGGACATATTCATGAACAATGACATTGCAGGTGTTGTTACGGGCCTTGCCTGGACTTCCGTTGGTGGCGATGTCCTATATATCGAAGCAATATTATCACCTGGAAATGGAAAAATAACCTTGACAGGCAAACTGGGCGAAGTGATGAAAGAATCCGCACTTACAGCGCTGTCTTATTTAAAATCGCAATATGCCGAGTTTGGCATCCATCCCAAGGCATTCGACAAATGGGACCTGCATGTACACGTTCCGGAAGGTGCTGTGCCCAAAGAAGGCCCATCAGCCGGTATCACCATGTTGACGGCTCTGGCTTCTGCTTATACCCAGCGAAAGATAAAACCCGGTATCGCGATGACCGGGGAAATAACCTTGAGGGGTTCGGTCTTGCCGGTTGGTGGTATCAAAGAAAAAATACTGGCGGCGAAACGTATTGGCATTAAGGAAATTATCCTCAGCGAACAGAACCGCAAAGACGTAGAAGACGTAAAAGAAATTTATATTCACGGACTTTCATTCCATTATGTGAAAACAATGAAAGAAGTAATAGAAATTGCTTTGCTCAAAGATAAAATTTCTCACGCGGTGAATATTAATGAGCCTGATTTCGCAAAAGATGATCAGGTGAACGGAGACGGGAAGACGAAGAAGATGGTGATATAAAAAAAGCATCAGGGGTTAGGAATTGGGCGTTAGTAAAAATATGGATAGTAATAACAAAGAAGGAAACAAGCCTTACAAATTTCCAAAACCAACAATACGCATTTTTAAACATCCTGATGAGCAGAGGGAAGAGATGTATTTGTATTGGGCTTCTATTAGTCCAGAACAGCGGATGATGCATTTGAAGGAAATGATTATCATCAGTTTCGGATTAACCCCTGAAAAACTGGCCAATCCCGGGCTTATCAATAAAATCACAATAGTAAGTTATCATAAATGAATTTCTTTGTTGAAGAGCATAAAAATTTGCTTATTAAGCTAATTGATGCGGGTGTAGAATTCATTTTGATTGGAGGATATGCTGTTAATTTTCATGGCTACAACCGTACCACCGGCGACATGGATATCTGGTTAAGGCCAGACAACTCGAACAAGAGCAAGTTGTTTAAAGTCCTGGTAGATATTGGATTCACTATTGAAGAAATTGATGAACTCGACAAAGCTGATTTTAGCGATTATCTTGTTTTTAGTATCTGGGAGAAGCCTTACAAGACTGATTTTTTGACCCGTATTTCTGGGGTAAAGTTTGATGAAGCATGGGAACAAAAGGTTTTGTTGCCTTTAGGGGACAAAAACATCCCTGTTTTGCATTTACATCATTTAGTCCTTTCAAAAATAAGTAACGGGAGGTCCCAAGATAAAACGGATATCGAAGAGCTTCAAAAGATACAGGCCCTTAAGAAAAATAAGTCATAATTTAAATTCAAATCATGGACCTATCAAACAACACAGTCCTCATAACAGGTGGCTCTACGGGAATAGGACTGGCGATGGCCAAACAGTACCTGGGTGCGGGAAGCAAAGTGATTATATGCGCGCGCAAACAGGAAAAACTGGAAGAAGCAAAACAAAAATTCCCGGCCTTGGTTACTTATCTGTGTGATGTACAGGACCAAGCTCAAAGAGAATCTTTGGCTGCAAAGGTTATCGCTGATTTTCCTGAGCTTAATATCGTGGTAAACAATGCTGGAATCCAGAGACATAATAACTTTTTGAAAGGAGCTGATATGGTTTCTGCCATAGAAGAAATAACAACGAATTTAGTTGCCCCCATACATTTCACATCGCTGTTTATTCCACACTTGCTCACCAAACCAAACAGCGCTATTATTAACGTGAGTTCCGGTCTCGGATTTGTACCTATCGCAAGAATGCCTGTCTATTGTGCCACCAAAGCGGCCATGCATTCTTTTTCGTGGTCATTGCGTCATCAATTAAAAGATACTTCCATTAAGGTATTTGAAGTCATTCCACCCATTGTGGATACAGATCTTGACCATGGCGTCCGTCCGGCATCGTTCAGAGGCATGCATGTAGATGATTTTGTAAAACAAACAATGCCTGGTATCGAAAGCGATACTTATGAAATTGCTGTTGGCATGTCCAAAGGAATGGTTGAAAGCACAAAGGCTGGTTCGGAGGAAGCTTTTAAACGTATGAACGGTTAGGTTTAAGATCAATCCAAAGCCCTGAGTTTAGATTTGAAGGTGTTTTCATCCATCTGCGAAAGTGTCACCGTTTGTAGCATATTCGACGTTATGGTAACGGGCACAAATGCAGCGTAATTTGCATAATTCTTTTGAGCGAAAACAACAATTGTCGCTTTAAGACCTACAGGACTACCGGTTATCATAAAGTTATATTTTCCGGTATCGGGGTTCATCATCGTTTCTGAATTAACCTGGTAAACCAACGCGCATGTCATACCCGAAAATAAAGATGAATTGGCTACACTTACTTTTACAGTTGTGGTTGGCGTTTGTGTATTGAAATGGTCGCAGTTTAACCAATTTAAACCCGATGAATACATATTGTAATAGTATCCTGCCTTCCCGGTAGAATCCTTTTTCAATACGATGTAATTATTAACAGTATCCGCATTTAATTTCCATGAAGTAAAGCCATTAGAAGAGCTGGCTCCATTAAATACCTGCATGTTCAGAGGTGTTCCGTTTACGGGAAAGGAAGCTAAAATATGAACCCCGGATTTTAGCGAAACTGTTGTATTGTTTTGAGTGGCAGATAGATAAAGCATACCGCCTGATTGCAACAGGCTTGTGTCTGAAACGGTACTGATCGCCGATAAAAACATGTCGCTCTTTTTATATATTTCATTTATTGTCAGATAAATATGCCCATCTATTACCTGGCCGTTATTATTTACAAAAGCATTGGCAGGGATATTTAGATATGTTCCCTGGTTCAAATGCCCTGAAAAACCATTTGAATTTCGAAATTCTATTGTTTGTTGTGTATTGGAATTGTTATTACCATTATTTGGATAGGGATTATAGGGTTGATAAGGATAGGAGGGCGGACCCACCGGATAATCATTGATACAACCATACGCAATGAATCCCAACAGGATAGGAAGTATTATTCCAATTCTGATATTTGATTTTCTCATATCATTAAGCCTTGAATTTATCAATAAAAAACGTATAGGGATACTAATGCAAGACTTATGCCATTGCGAAAATTAGTAATCGTTAAAATCAAAGCTTAATTCAATGTGTGAGGCTCAAAATAGGCTTTCCGGTGCATCCACTGGGCGGTTGAATTTGGAGAAAAGCAGCAATAGTTGGCGCTATATCCGTCACAGAAACAGGAGCATATGTGCATCCTGGTCTGATGTCCCAACCATAAAAAATAAGAGGGATATGTGTATCATAAGCATAGCCGCTGCCATGTGTAGTTCCTCGGGTTTTTGAACCATCTATCCATCCCGGCTTCAATATTATGGCAAGATCACCGCACCTGGGTTCATAAAATCCGCGTTGTACGAGGCTTAACTGCCCCTCAGAATATTGGTTTTCTTCAAGGTCGAAAGAAGGGATTGCATTTGCAACACCCGGGAAAGTCTTTACAAAATCGGATATTTTTTGCGAAATTTCTTTGAGTTGTATATTTTTCAATTTCAACAAATCATAATTCAAATAAACCTGCTGGTTCTCATAATCTTTTATCAGGCTGTCACACTGGTAAGTCTTTTTTAGAAAATCATTGAGGGTATCACTGATGTAAGTATCCTTAAAAAATCCGCCTGGAATTCCTTTTGATTTAAGATATCCCGGATTTTGAACTACCCCATGATCTGCGGTAATAAAAACAAGCACATTGTCTTTGCCGATATTGCTATCAAGAAAATCAAGGAAGTCTTCAATGTCTTTGTCAAGCCTGATGTAAGTATCTTCTATTTCAACAGAATTAGGTCCAAAGCGATGCCCGACATAATCGGTTGACGCGAGGTTTATGGTGAGAAAGTCTGTGAAATCACCTTTGCCCATTTTTTCTTGCTTAATAACTTCCTCCGCAAAATTTTTGGTGTAGGTATCTCCAAAGGGGGTTTCTCTTATCAGGTCATAGGAGTTAGCGCTGATGCGCCATAGGTTATAAGGGAAAACCGGCACGGTTTCGCCAGGATAGGGTTCTTCAAATTCTGAATTATCCTTGGTGCTTTCGGTATAGGTTTTTATCGGCAGTAATGTTTCCCATTTCTGGCTGAGGAACTTTACGGGGTGTCTTTCAGCATTGAATTTATTAACCCATCCAGGCAGGCTATCCATATAATAGGTACTTGTGATCCAGTTTCCTGATTTACCGTCATACCAATAAGCTGCATTGGCACTGTGCCCTGCCGGCAAAATAGCGGCTCTGTCTTTCAATGATACTCCTATTACTTTCGAGTTAAAATTATCCGACAGTTTCAGCTCATCGGTAATAGTGGTTGTAAGCAGATTGTTTGGAGACATCTGGCCTTCTTTTTTACTTAAACTGCCGACAGTATTGTATTTATCATCCGAAACACAATACATGGATTCTCCTTTTTTCCGGTCAAACCACTCATTGGCGACAATTCCATTTATACTTGGGGTCGTTCCCGTAAAAATAGCAGTATGCCCCGGGCCTGTGTAGGTAGGTATATAATTGATATTCGTATTGGCGCACAGATAGCCTTCACGCAGCAATCTTTTAAAGCCTCCATTGCCATATTTATCCCAATAGCGGTACAAAAAATCATATCGCATCTGGTCAATGACGATACCAACAACGAGGCGGGGATGCTTTGATCTTTCCCCGGTATGTACACCATCTTTCCTGGTACATTGAACTAATGAAATGATAACAGCCAGGAAAATAATTGAAGTCGTAAATTTTTTAATGAATCGCACCCTGTTAGTTAATTTATTTATTCAAATGTAATGAGTCTCTTGCATCCTGACATTAATAATTTCAACCGGAATGATTAAGGATTTGTTAACATGAAGGATAAAAAACAAAATGGGCATATTTATTATCTAAATATACCCATTTGATATTCTTTATAAAGATTAGGTCTATGGCCTTAAAAGCATTACATTACCACTGATAATCTTTTGTGGCGGTATGCCTTCAGACGTATTCAATCGGTAAACAAGTGTCCAGTTGTACACTCCTTCAGGCGCAGGAGTGCTTTCGTAAGTCCCATCCCAGGCTTTGTTGGGATCATTGCTAAAAAATACCCTCTCGCCCCATCTGTTATACACCGACAATTGATAATAAACGGAATTAAGATTATAGACCTTGAATGAATCATTAACATCGTCCCCGTTAGGTGTAAAAGCATTAGGGATATATACATCGCTTGGTGGGCATGCATATACCTGCACACTATCTGTAAACGGACAACCACCTGAATTTGCAACTTTTACAGTGTATTTGCCCGGGTCTGTCACAAATATCGAACTGGTACTGTCTCCTGTAGGTTCCCAATTGTATGACGTAAAACCTGCTCCTGCATTCAGCGTTACACCATTACTGAAACTGTCGCATAAATACACGGATGCAGGAAGTGAGGTGATAAGGACAGGGCTGTAAAAATAAATCTTGAAAATACTTGTGCCACTGCAAAGCCCGTTCGTAATATTAGCCTCATATAAGTCATAGGGATAAGGGCTTATCGTGCGGCGGACCGTTATTTTCTGAGTGGTTGGGTATGGTGGTTTGTTCCATGTTATTTTATAACCAGGGTTGCCGGCATCCAATACCACTGAATCTGAATAGCAAACAGTAGTATCAAATTGCACCAAATTCGGAGAAGGTATAAAGGTAACATTGATCTTTCCGCTATCAGTACATTGTTTTTGAAATACCTGTGCTTCATAAGTGCCGGACTGTTCCGGATTAAATTGTTCTTCAGTCGCGCCTTGAATCGCGATTCCGTTTAAATACCATTGGTAGGTTGCGCCATTGATATTATTTCCTGCGTCAAGTGTTAAGAAGCTGCCAGTACATAAACTGGTATCCTTGCCAAGCTGAACGTTTATGTTTATTAATTTTACCTGGATATTAGTATCTTTTGAACAACTGCCTTTGTTCACAGTTATCTTGTAATTAAAGTCTGTATCTGCAACAATCTGCTCAGTATATAACTTCCCTTTTGGGGTGGTCCAGACATAGGTGGCTCCAGGATTACCTGCATCCAAAACTATCGATGTTCCTCTACATATCAGGGTGTCGTTATTGCCAAATTTTGGAGTGCTGATCTGTGTATATTTTGCAACCGTAGAATCAGTCGCGGTACAATTGCCTACTGTAACTATAACTTTATATTGTCCGTCAGTATCAATAGTAATGGTGGCATTATTGCCTGCGGCCACACCGTTTTTGTACCATTGGTAATACGGTTTGTCATTAATGGTACTTGAATATGTAGCTGTAAGTGGATAATTAGTTCCCTGACAACCCGGGAAAGTAGGCCCGACATTGCCATAATTTAAGTTAACAGTGAGAATGTTATAAGTAACAGTTGCCACGTCTGATGCCTGGCATTTGGCCCTTGTCCTGTTTTCTACAAGAACTTTATAAGCCCCATCAGTAGTTACGGTATATTGTGTTGTGGTATCAGCCAGATTCATAAGCTGTCCATCCTGGTACCATAAATGTTTAAAAGCTGGGTTCCCGGCATTCAAAAGCCTGGTAATTCCACCGCATAATGTGTCAAAATCAGGAGCAAGGCTTACGACAGGCATTGGCAGGAAGGTGATATTTGCCGTATCTGTCCCTCCACATGATCCCCTTTGAATAGTTGCATAGTATTTGCCTGTAACCGAAACCGTATCAGTTTGGGCGGTATCCAATTGTTTAATACCATTTTTATACCATGAATAAGTTGATCCCGGATTTTGTGCATTCAAAACATAAGTTTGCCCCTGGCATAAAACGGTATCGGGCCCAAGGTTGGGAATTACATTATTGAAAGTAATATTTATGGAGCCGGTATCGCGGCACGTAGTTTTCTTTAGGGAATATGTTACTACTGCAAAATATGAAGCATTTTTATTATTGCTGATAATGTACTGCTCACTGGTATCAAGAGACAAAAAGGGGCTGCTGGTGAGGTACCAGTTATGTTTGGCATCGGGATAGCCGGCGCTGAGGGTATCATTCACGCCTGCACAGACAACCTGGGCGGGCCCAAGGTTAACTACTGCATTTTTAACATAAATTACCTGTATGGAATCCGAAATTGAACACTGTCCAATCGTAGCTGTGCCAAGGTATTTGCCGGGGCCCAATTTATAAGGCACACTGTATTTTTCTGCTATAGCACCTAATATAGGACTTCCATCCTTAAACCAGGAATATACAGAACCTGCGTTCAAGAGATCCAGGGTTAATGGCGTGTACGGGCATATATACGTGGTGTCCGGACCGAAATTTGGCTTGGTAAAGAGGGGCAAAACATAAACAGTCCTTTTTGCAGTGTCATCAAAAGGGTTAAAATCCCCGGGATAAAGCGGGAAGGCTTTCACGGTATTGGTTCCGGATTTATTTGTAGGGAAGGGCTGCTTAAAAAACAAAGTGTCTTTAACCCCTTGATTTGCCGTTCCATAAAAAGTGTCCTGTAAAGTTGCCGTTATGGCTCCGGATACATTAACCTGGAATGGAATGCTGTCAATAGGGCCTGGGGTAAGGTTCTGAAATACAACGCCCACTTTTGGTGCAGAATTACCGCAAACCGTATCAGCCGGATATAGTATTGTATCCACTTTGACATCGGGTTTTTTGAAATTTATCTCATAAAAAGACCCTTGTCCTGTTGAATTAAGGAAACCGGAATCATAAGGCGCTCCAATAAACAAACTTTGAATGGTATTATTATTCGATGTCCCATAGTCAAGTATTGATAAACCAAAGTGATCCAATGCAACAAAATGGTTATTGGCCTTTTTTATGACCGGGTTGATGCCACTTATTTTTTGCGTAAACAAAACAGTATCATCCGTTTTGTTAAGAAAAACAATGAATACAGCTCCGGAACCTGTCCGGAAATCATTGTCACCTGTGCTTGAGGCAAGGGTTGTACCGCTGCCGCCTGCCCCAACTGCATACACATGGAAAGCAGGATATCCAAAATCAGGCAAATAGGTAAGGCCATTTCCAAAATTCTCGTTTTTCGGGAGTATTCCACCCATGCCGGTAGTACTGTTAGATATTGTGCCTACACCATTGGTTATTGCTTTACCACTTGCTGCCAGGTAAACAACATAATATGCTCCTGAAGATGCGTTAATGCTGGTAGTATTGGGTGCGCCAACGGCAACATCAGGTACTCCGTCACCATTTACATCACCAATACCAGCTACAGAAGACCCAAATTGGTCGCTTGCGCCAAGCAATGAGGGAAAATTGCCAACGCCCGGGCTTAGTTTCTGTGAATTTTTAATGCCACCGGCACTGGTCAGAAATACAATAAATGCGGAGCCCTGGGGGCCTGTTGAGGTACCATTTTTGTCAGCACTTGCGCCAACAATAATATCTTTTACGCCATCATTGTCAATATCCCCGGCCGAGGCTACGCTGCAACCAAATTGAGGCCCTGATCCTGTTTGAGTTGACCAATTGTTCATACTTGTTCCAGCAATGGTGGCAGTGCTTTTAAACGTGCCATTTGCTTTCATAAAGCAGATAAAGACATCTCCTGAGTTTGCAAGGCCAGTGCCATCAGGGTCCGCACTTGATCCGACAGCAATATCAGGAATACCATCACCATCTATATCTTTTATACCTGCCACAGAAACCCCGAAATTTTTTGCACCGGCAGGCGCTGCGTTTTTTACATAAGCCTTTACCGTACCATTGGCATTCATAAAAAATATATAAACACAGCCAACCCCACTTGTTGAAGAAGCCCCTACCGCAAGATCGGGAACCCCATCACCGTTCAAGTCACCAACTACCGTAAGCCCGGATGCAAAATGATCCTGGCCAAGGCTGGTAGCAGGGTTAAAACCGCCAAAACCTCCGGTTACATAAAGAAAACTCTGTATGGATACCTGCCCCTGGGCATTAGCTTTCTGCAGACCTGAGGTCAAAGAAAGCGCAATAAAGACCAGTAAAAATTGTATATACCTTTTGCTCATAATTTCTTACCCGAATTGCGAATTTACACATTCCTGTCAAAATAAACAGAGATTTTGAAATATTTTTACCTTCGATACGAATCGAACAATACCTTTAGCTAAAGAACCATAATTTTTCATTAATAGTTTTCAATGAGAGCGGAAAGTTATTCGTGTAAAGGTTTCCGGTTCCGAGTCCCTGGGGCAAAACAGGATTTTTTTCGGCGGCCCATTGCGCAATTGCATTTAGGCCAATATTTGATTCGAGGGCAGAAGTGGCCCACCAATCTGTTGATGTATTTTGAATAAGGCTTATCCATCCATCGGCCTCTTTTAACCCGCCAAGTAAGGATGGCTTGAGGATAATATATTGAGGTTTAATTTTTTGAAGCAGTTCTTTTTTTTGGTCTGTGTCCGTTATCCCGATCAATTCTTCATCCAACGCTATCGGGACCGGACTGTCGGCGCATAGTTTTTGCATATCCGGCCAGTTTCCGGGCTTAATAGGCTGTTCAATGGAATGGATTTGAAATCGGGATAGCTTATCCAATTTTGAGAGTGCATCATCAGTGCCGAAAGCGCCATTTGCATCCAGCCTGATTTTTAGTTCTGATCCAAATTCGTTGCTGACTTTCCGGATCAAATTCAGTTCTGATTCGAAATCCATGGCACCGACTTTAAACTTTATGGTCGTAAAACCATTGCTGATCTTTTCTTTTGCTTGCTGAAACATCTCATCAACACCTGCCATCCATACCAGGCCATTTATGATAATCCCTTCTTCCCCTCTGGAAAATTTATTGTCAAACAAAACCTTTTTGCCGCCGCCTTTCAGGTCAAGAATAGCCGTTTCAAGGGCAAATTTTATGGCGGGAAATCTGGCAAGTTCGGGACCGGCGATCTCAAGGTTTTGAGTTTGATTTATTCCGGCACATAGTTGGGCAAGCGCAGTTTCTATAAACGCCTCATCATCAATGCTCAGTCCCGGAATGATGCTGCACTCGCCAATACCTTCATTGTTTTTTTCATTGTCCCTGACCTTCAAAAACCAGGATGGCTTTTCCAGCAGAAATCCTCTTGAAGTCCCAGCAGGTTTTTTGAACTTTAAAGGGAATTGTTCGAATGAAGCAACGTATTTC
>JABDEJ010000050.1 GCA_013287095.1 Bacteroidota bacterium
GGCATTTGATTTTTTAAGAAGGTCAGGCTTAACAAGCTCACTATCTTCCAATTTTGTACTGATAATAAAGTCCTTGTGTTTCAGCCATTCAGCAGCAGGATGATCTTTTGGATAGTCCTTTGGGACATTTGCCAGGGCATCGCCTTTTAGGACCGGGAAATTCTTTTTAAAGGCTTTATTGTTCATGATCGCGGAAAACTCATCAAGGTTATAGTCAATTTCCTGCCTCACGGCTTTTATTTGAGGTGATTCGAGGCCATAAAGTCCGCCACCAGCAAATGTTGAACCTGGCTCCAGATGAAAATAATAACCTGCCGCGGCACCTGATGGCCTGATAAAAAAACTTAAGGTGCTTTTATATGGGCTTTTATCTTTAGAAAATCTTATATCCCTATTGATTCGCATCGTGCATTTCTTTGGTTCAATGCCCTTTATCCGCTCCTCCCACTTTGACATTTCTGCAAGGATATCTGAGATGAAAGCCAACTGGTCAGCCCGGGCAGCATCATAGGCTTTCCGGTTTTTCTCAAACCAATCTTTATTGTTATTTGCTTTAAGGGCTTTGAGAAAATCGAGAGTGGATTGTTTGATCATTTTGATTGCGCCATTAAGAGGTCAAAAATAAGTATTTTTCAAGCTAAAGTAAAGTACGGGTGGCAAGGCCAGCGTTTCTAATCAATTTGCAAATCCGTATATTGACGCATTATCACATTATCTCCTAATTTCGTACCAATATGGAACACGCAACTGAACCTTCCCCGCAAATGATTTTCAACAGGAAGAATTACCCCGATGAACAACTTAAAGCACTCTATACGGGAATGCTTAAGCCAAGATTGATCGAAGAGAAAATGCTTCTTCTTCTTCGCAAGGGGCAGGTAAGCAAATGGTTTTCAGGCATTGGGCAGGAGGCCATATCTGTTGGTGCGACCATGGCATTGCATGAAGATGAATATATTATGCCCCTACACCGTAACCTGGGTGTTTTTACCTCAAGAGGCATTGACTTGCAAAAACTTTTTGCACAGTTGCAAGGCAAATCGAGCGGGTATTCCCAGGCGCGCGAAAGGTCATTCCATTTTGGTGTCAATCAATATCATATCGTTGGTATGATCTCGCACCTCGGGCCGCAGTTAAGCGTGGCAGCAGGTGTAGCCCTGGCCCACAAACTCAGCAAAGAAAAGAAAGTTTCAATGGCTTTTACCGGCGAAGGCGGTACTTCAGAAGGGGAGTTTCATGAAGCGCTCAATACGGCAGCTGTCTGGAAACTACCAGTTATTTTTATTATTGAGAATAACGGTTATGGACTCTCTACCACCACATCAGAACAATATGCCTGCAAAGACCTGGTTGACAGGGCTATTGGTTATGGAATGCAGGGTTATAAAATAGACGGAAACAATATCCTTGAAGTATTTGATACCATCAATACCCTTGCTGATAAAATGCGGGAACACCCTGAACCGGTTTTGATAGAATGTATGACGTTCAGGATGCGTGGCCATGAAGAAGCTTCAGGTACCAAATATGTACCCAAAGAACTGTTTGAATACTGGGAAAAAAAGGATCCTTTAATCAATTATGAAAAATGGCTTCTGGATGAAAAAATAATTGACCCTGCTTTTATACAAAACCATCGCAAATCTTTTGATAATGAAATTACTACAGCACTTGAAAATGTGTTGAACGAAGCAGCTCCGATGCCTGATACAGAAAAAGAAATCAGGGATGTGTACGCTCCTTTTACCCCACAAAAAACCTTTTCACCCAATAGCATAGAAAACGATTATAATTTTAACGTATTTCCAGCCACGTCCTCCAAAACCAAAAAGAGACTGGTAGATGCCGTATCAGACGGCTTGAGGCAAAGCATGAAAAAATACCCGAACCTGGTTTTGATGGGACAGGATATTGCCGAATATGGCGGCGTTTTCAAAGTGACGGAAGGATTTCTGGAACAGTTTGGACACGAACGGGTGCGCAATACCACCCTTTGTGAGTCTGCTATTGTTGGTATCGGACTGGGTTTATCTATCAAGAAATATAAGGCAATGGTGGAGATGCAGTTTGCTGATTTTGTCACCTGTGGTTTTAACCAGATTGTAAATAATCTTGCTAAGATCTATTATCGCTGGGGACAAAATGCTGATGTAGTGGTACGGATGCCAACCGGAGCAGGCGTTGGGGCAGGGCCATTTCATTCCCAGAGCACAGAAGCATGGTTTACACGGGTTCCCGGACTGAAAGTCGTATATCCATCATCCTCAATGGATGCAAAAGGATTGCTTAACGCTGCCATTGAAGACCCAAACCCTGTTATGTTTTTTGAGCATAAAGCCCTATACCGCAGTGTGAGTGAAGAAATATTTGATGATTATTATACGATAGAAATCGGGAAAGGACGAAGGGTATTGAGTGGTGAAGATTTAAGCATCATAACCTACGGAGCTGGAGTACATTGGGCGGTGGAATATGCAGAGCAAAACCCTGAGGCATTTATTGATATCATTGACCTGAGAACACTTTTACCATGGGACAAAGAACTCGTTTTGGAATCTGTGAAAAAAACCGGGAAAGTTCTTGTTCTTCATGAAGATACGCAAACCGGTGGTTTTGGCGGAGAAATAGCTGCATGGATCTCTGAAAATGCTTTTGAATACCTTGATGCGCCTGTACGCAGGCTTGGTGCTTTGGATACACCCGTTCCATTTGCTCCGGAACTCGAGCAGAATTTCTTGCCAGTTGGGAGGTTGGGAGCAATGATTGAAGAGCTGCTGGGGTATTAGCAATCCTTATTTACTGTCCGCCACCACCGTCCAAGTTGGATCCAAAACGGCTTTGTATTTTATATTGTTGAATAGGACGATGTTCGCTACAATAATGAAGTCGCCTGGTTTCACTCTTTGAAGAAAATATGAAGCCGCTTGAGGTATCGTATTCCCGAAGCCGGGCATAAAATGAGCAGAGCCCTCTTTTGGCGAGATGGCGAAAGTAAAGGATTTTGCACCATAAGCCTTACCTCCACTGTTAATAATCAACTTCCTGATAGAAGCAGCTTGTTTCTGTGTTATGGTACCGGGATTGATGGAATCAAGAGAAATGGAAACCATCAATTCATTGGCCTGATAATGAGCATTTTTATCAGCAGATTTATACCCTGAAAATACTGCGATTGATAAAAATAGTACTCCTAAAATGCTACCCTTGATCATAATACATTCCCAATTTCACAATTGAATATAAACGACAAATGAATTAAAATATTTCACTTGGCATCTGCTATCACAGTCCATTTGAGATCCAAAATGGTTTTATATTTTGCGTTACCAAAAAGCACGAGGTTTGAAACTAAGACCAGGTCGCCGGGTTTGCAATCCTTAAAGAATTGAATGGTAGCATTAACCAGTTTATTCCCGGTGCATTTTAAAAGATGTGAGGGCCCCTTTTTAGGTATCACCAGAAATTCATAGCTCTTCGCGAAAAAGGGAGCCCCTTCAGACCTGATAACCAATTCTTTAACTGAGCCAAGTTGTTTTTGAGTGATCTGTCCGGGTTTTATAGAATCGAGTGAGACTGAAATTAAGAGTTCTTTTCCCTGGTAAGGCATTATTCTCTTATCGGATATATAACCTGAAAAAACAAGAATAGTTAAAACCGATAGAAATGAAGCAGTAATGACAGTTTTGATTATTGACATCGTTTGAATTTTAAGAATCTGATTGGCGAATATACATAAATCATTTGCTGCCAGCAACAATTGTCCACATTGGTTGCGTATCAGGCATATACCTGGGTACATTCTCGATCACAAAATTGGATACCAGAACATGATCGCCTGCTGACGTATGCGCAAAAAAACCAGGATCAAGCCCTTTAAATCTATTACCTAAAAAGTCCTTAGCTTCTGTAGAACCACCTTTATGAGGCAACAATAACAAGGTAAAAGATTTGACTTTATAATTTTGGCCTTCAGGGGAAGTAACCCTGACTATTTTGGCCGATAAGAGTTGCTTAACGGTTATCGACCCCGGCGGCATGGAATCAATCCAGATTTGAACCTTAGTCTCGCCTGATCTTCTATAATTTGAGTCTGGAGTAAACCCAAATTGGGCAAAGAAAGAAGTCATCAAAATAAATAAAAAGACACTATTTTTATTAATAATCATGTCCAACGAAACTTAATATTAACAAAGCAAAAATAAGCGCCAAAATACTATTTTTGTCATCATTAATTATAAAACCTATGTACGATCTCAAAACAAAGCCCACTGACTCCAGTGTTACTGCGTTCCTTGATAGCATTGCCGATGAAACCAAACGCAACGATTGCTACAAGATGGCTGAAATTATACAGGAAGTTACCGGATACGAAGCCAAAATGTGGGGCACAGCCATCATTGGTTTCGGCCAATATCATTACAAATATGATAGCGGACATGAGGGCGATATGTGTATGGTTGGTTTTTCACCAAGGAAAGCAAATATTACTGTTTATCTGTTCGCTTATGTGGTTCAAAATGAATCGCTAACCAAAGATCTCGGCAAATTCAAAACCGGGAAGGGTTGTCTTTATATCAATAAATTATCTGATATCAATCTCGATGTTTTTAAAACTATGGTTGTAAAATCAATAGAGAAAACTAAGGAGCATTATCAGGTCGCTTAGCAGTTTTGTCAGGAGCGATGAATACAATACTTAAAGCAAGATATAAAAGCCTTTCAGTCTACATTTTAAAGACGATGTCAGCAGTCTTGTTAAGCTACATTGCCTCTATTTTGGTTCATTGGCTTGATTTTGCATGGTGTCTTATTTCTTCTGTCCTCGTATTATCACCTGAAGGAACAGATGCCATGCCATTGGCACTTACGCGTATTAAAGCCAATCTGGTAGGTGCTTTTTCCGGATTGTTAATTCTTCTCATTGACCTGCCTGTGCCCTACAATATGGGGGCCGGAGCCATCGTCTCCTTGTTTCTCTGTGATCTGTTTAAATTGAATACAGGCGCCAAATCAACCCTGGCGGCAATGATCATTGTGTTAATGCACCCCGGAGGCACCCATGTCTGGGATGCTTCGCTTGGGCGGATCAGTTCGGTGATTTTCGGATGTTTATTAGGCCTGATCGTTACTTTCATTTTTCATAAATTATTCAGGATCAAAACACAGGTTTTGGATACCGATAAGATAGAGTTGGGAAAGAACGAATGAATGTTTCGTGCTTGTGAAAAACTTTGCTTTATTTGTGTGATATTTGTTCATTCATGGAATTCATAAAACAACATATCAAGGGGCTATACCTGATAAAGCCTTTCATGTCTGAGGACAGCCGTGGGAGTTTTATCAAGACATTCCATGCTGGAGAATTTGAAAAGCATAAGCTCGAGTATGATTTCAAGGAAAGCTATTATTCCGAATCCGTGAAAGGCGCGATAAGGGGCATGCATTTTCAGACACCGCCACACGACCATGCCAAGCTTGTTTTCGCCATACAGGGGGCTGTACTGGACGTGGCGCTCGACCTTAGAAAAAAATCACCAACCTATAAGCAGTTCCGCACCTACCAGCTTGATGATGTGCAAAAGGCCATGCTTTATCTGCCACCAGGAGTAGCCCACGGTTTTTGTGCACTGACCGAAAAAGCGACGCTATTCTACCTGACTACCAGCGTTTATAATAAAGACCATGATACCGGTGTCAGGTATGATTCATTTGGTTTCAAATGGCCGATAGCCCATCCCATAGTTTCAGAAAGGGATATGGACTTTGTGACGTTGGAAGATTTTGATTCTCCATTCACAAAATGAGCACTGATGGTTTTCATCCTGTCAGTGAAAAGACAGTTAACCGTCTGTTCTATACCCTTTTATTCCTACATTTAGTCCCTTTATTTTTCGGCAAATATTTCCTAACGCAGGATGGCCCTTCGCATCTCTATAATGCCTTTGTCCTTAAAGATATGGTGTTCAATCATCATTCCTTTTATACCGCCTGGTTTGACATCAATAAAGTCCCCAATCCAAACTGGCTCGTCACAATATTCTATGCCCTGTCCATGACGGTTTTACCAGCATTTTTGGCTGAAAAGATTTTCCTTGTTTTATATGTCGTGTTGTTGCCGCTCTCTTTCCGTTTTCTCATCAAGCAAATAAACCTAAAAAGTAGTTTTATTGCGCTTTTAATCTTTCCGCTGGTTTATAATATCACGCTCTATCTTGGGTTTTTCAATTTCTGCTTCAGCATCATATTTTATTTTTATGCCGTAGGCTATTGGCTTAAATACCAGGGGGTTTTCAGCTTAAAAAAGCAAATAGCATTTCTATTACTTGTTACGCTTACCTATT
Source organism: Bacteroidota bacterium (assembly GCA_013287095.1). Next base: position 6,342 of record JABDEJ010000050.1, read on the forward strand.
TCAGCCACCCGGTTTCATTTGTGGTTTTGGTTATGACCATTGGGATATTTATTCTTTCGATGCTGTACCAGGAAATAAAAAGCAAAAATAAGCCTGTAAAGCATTTACTAAGAATGGTTTATGGTCTATTCATCTCTTTATTGCCTTCATTGATTTTCTTTCTGATGTTTTTTGGGGAAAGCGGCTCTGAAATATCATTTACAACGCGAAATGTTAAGACCTATATCATTGACCAACTCCAGAATTACGGATTAAATTATTCAGGCAAGGCCGACCTGAGAATATGTACCGCCTATTCGGCAATTCTTGCTTTTTTCTTCATATATAACCTGATTATCAGGATTAAAACCAAACGATTTTACAGGCCTGACATTCTTTACCTGTTTTTTATTTTGTTTTCAATAATGACCTTCTTCTCTCCGGAAGAAATTGCAGGTGGAAGTGTCATTCTTATCAGGCTTATCCTGTACAGTAATATCATTGCAATTCTTTGCATATCAGCCTATTCTTATCCTGCAAGACTAAAAAAGATTTCTGCCTGCCTTTTCTTTGGTTTTGCATTATTCTGGCTGGTATTCAAATCATATCATTTTGAAAAAATACAGGAGCGGTTCGAAACTTTCAGGAGCATTGAAAACCAGATTCCTGAGGGGAAAACGGTCCTTCCTTTTGTCATCCATCAAAGCAATCCCGATGGTTCACCATTGGATACGATAAAGGATATTGATATTATTGTTTTCCTTCATACTGCCAATTATTTAAGTATTGAAAAAAAACTGCTTTGTTTAAGCGATTATGAAGCTTCGCAGAGTTATTTCCCACTAAAATGGAAACCAAATAAAGATCCATCAACCTTTTTCCCGGAATATGGCGAAATGCTTTCAGATTCTGAATTCTCTGCCTACGGTGCAAAAAGTGGCACCTGGCCGGATTATGTCCTGGTTTGGGACGAAAGTGGTCGGTTTGAGGAGAGAAAGCTGCTGATTGGGGAGATTGGGAAGAACTATCTACCAGGTGTAAGGGGGGCAAAAGCGTGGCTTTGGAAAAGAAAATTTTAGAATAGTTCACCTTTCGTGAACTATTCTTTATTAGCTTTGTTCCTAATCATGAAAGTTCATCTTATCAGGAAAGAATCTATAGACATGTTTATAGAAAAGCATAGTGATAGCAGGTCGTCCTTTCGGTCCTGGAATGAGATGGTTCGCAAGGCAGAATGGCAAAGCGCAGGTGACATTAAAAAGACATTCCCATCATCTGACATATTAGGAAATTCATCAGATCGGGTTATTTTCAATATTTCAGGAAACGCTTATAGAATGATTTGCACTTTTCATTTCGGGGCCAATATGGTTCATTTATATATTAAGTGGATTGGGACACATGCTGAGTATACCCGACTTTGTGACAAAAATGCACAATACACTATAAATAGCTACTAACAACAAGATAATAAAGCTCATGAAATACAAAATTATTAAGACACGGGAACAATACTTTGACTACTGCAATAAATTGGAGGCATTGACATTACATAGTACGCCGACATTGCAGGACGAAATAGAACTGCTCACTTTTCTTATTGAGAAATGGGACACGGAACATAACACCTTTCAAGAGATAGACCCTGTGGAATCTTTAAAATATATGATGGGCGAACATCAATTGAAGGCTGTGGAACTCGCCGAAATGTTGGGGGTAAGTAAGGGCCTGGTTTCTGATATCCTGCATTACAAAAAAGGGCTTTCAAAAGAGATCATAAGGAAATTGGCAGATCATTTCAAATTGTCACAGGAAACATTCAACCGACCTTATAAATTAAAATCTGCTTTGAACGCCCACCTCCGAAATGCAAGTGTTATGAATACGCGAAAGGAACTTAAACAAACGGCTTGAACTACTCAAGTATGAACGTATTATGAGTTCATGTTTATACATTTAGCCCTGGAAGGCCAATAATTCTTGATTTATTCATAAATGTTACTGTTGACTGACGACTGTTGACTGATGACTGTTAACTTTGTGCCATGTACAAAAATATAGAAGGCCCTTTGCTCGAGCTATTACAAGAGCAGGCCACAAAAGCCACATTTAAGGCCATTACCCCCGGAGTGGACTATATCCCACCGACAGGGAAAGTTGTTGACGCTAATGATCTCCTACTTGGGGTAGATGCAGTATTGGACGGCTGGCTCACTACAGGCCGCTATGCAAAGGAGTTTGAACGCAAGTTCGCCAAGTACTTTGGCTCCAAGATCTCATTGCTTGTTAATTCAGGTTCTTCGGCGAACCTGGTGGCCTTTAATGCACTTACCTCATCTAAGCTGGGTGATAAAGCCCTGAAACCCGGTGATGAAGTCATTACGGTGGCAGCAGGCTTCCCGACTACGGTGAACCCGATGATCCAGTTCGGTTGTGTGCCGGTTTTTATGGATATTGATATTCCTACTTATGATTTCAAGGTTCATCAATTGGAAGCCGCGATAAGCCCCAAAACCAGGGCCATTATGATGGCGCATACCCTCGGCAATCCTTTCAACCTGGAAGCTGTCATGGAAGTGGCACATAAACATGACCTGTATGTAATAGAAGACAATTGTGATGCCCTTGGAGCTACCTATAATGGCAAAAAAACAGGATCCTTTGGTAGTCTGGCTACGGTTTCCTTTTATCCAGCGCATCATATCACCATGGGTGAAGGTGGAGCTGTACTGATAAACGATATGAAGCTGAAACTGCTGGCAGAGAGTTTCCGCGACTGGGGGCGTGACTGCTATTGCGATCCCGGAAAAGAAAACACCTGCAACAAACGTTTCGAATGGCAACTTGGTGACCTGCCCTTTGGCTATGACCATAAATACACCTATACCCATATAGGCTACAACCTGAAAGTAACAGATACACAGGCTGCTATAGGACTTGGACAGCTAGAAAAAGCTGATTATTTTGTACAAAAACGTAGAGAAAACCACAAGCTGCTCTATGAAAGGCTGAAACCTTTGGAAGAACACCTCATTCTCCCCGAACCTACCCCAAATTCAGACCCAAGCTGGTTCGGGTTTTTATTGACATTGCGGAACGATAATATTGACCGCACCGAACTCACCCAATACCTTGAAAGTGAAAAAGTAGGCACCCGTCTGCTCTTTGCAGGAAACCTGATCAAACAACCCGCGTACCAACATATCAAACACCGGGTGGTAGAAGACCTCACGAATACCGATATTGTAATGAACCGCTCTTTCTGGCTCGGCATCTGGCCAGGATTGGACGCCACTCATTTTGACTATATGGTAGAGAAGTTGAAGGGGTTTTTGGAGAGGTAGTTTTGATATTGCTTTCGCAAATTTCTAAATCAGGATTTGCAAGATGAAAGGATAAACAGGATACCCTAGCCTATGCGATACTGAGTAGTTTTCCTGAAAATCCCTATCCATTTCCCGTATCGCAACCTCACACCCAAATAATTATCGGATTACTCACTCCAAAGGAGTGAAATGTTTGTAGAATTACGATGCCCCCCACGATTCCCGACCCCGGAGGGGTCGAACAGCGAATGAAATACAAATAAAAATTAACGTTCGACCCCGCTGGGGTCGGTGGATTTGCCTGTTAATTTTACTACAAACATATGACCCCTCTGGGGTCAGGCCGGGCGTGTTTTCTCCTGCCAATTTTTGAACAGGATTTTGGGATTGACCAGATTGTCAATTAAAATCCTGTATATCCATTAATCTCTTAATCCTGTTCAGACCCCATTCTAAACATATTCCCCACTATTACGTTATAGCTCCATCATCTTACTATAGGCCAAATAAATACTGGTCTTCTTAAATCAAAGTTTTTATGAAAAAAATCGCCATCATGACCATGATAGGGTTTGCCCTATTCTTTGGAAAAACCTCTACTTACGCACAGGTAAGTGTTGGAATATCCATCGCCCCACCTGAAATACCTGTTTATGCGCAGCCTGCCTGTCCTTATGATGGATACTTGTGGACACCTGGATATTGGGCTTATGATCCGAATGGGTACTATTGGGTACCAGGGGCATGGATGGCTCCTCCTATGGCTGGCTACCTATGGACACCGGGATATTGGGGATATGAAGGTGGATATTATGGATGGAGAGGCGGATACTGGGGTTCACATGTTGGATTTTATGGCGGTGTGAATTACGGATTCGGTTATGGCGGTGAAGGCTATGGCGGTGGCAGATGGGATCACGGTCATTTTCGTTACAATACGGCATTTTCGCATGTAGGCGGCGGGTTCCATAATACTTATGCTGATAGATCAGCGGTGCATGGTGGCGGCAGTCGGGCTGGTTTTAATGGCCCTGGCGGGAATTCAGCAAAGCCAAATGCTGCACAAATGTCGGCGTCAAAAGAAAGACATGTTCAGGCGACATCTAAACAGCGTTCTCATCAGGCATCAGCGAGTAAAAATCAGAACCAACGTTTTTCTGCAAATAAAGGACATCCGGGAACGGCGCATAATGCAAATACAAATAAGGCTTCGGCATCACATACAGCAAACGCATCTCATGCCAACGCAAATAATGGCGCACCTCATCAAGCTGCAAAGGCCCAACAAAATCATACTGCATCCCATCAAAATGCGCCAAAAACCCAGCAGCATCAATCGGGTCAAGGTCAACATACTCAAAGATCTTCCCAACAACATCAAGCCTCACAACAGCATCGGGCTGCACAGCCACAACACCAGGCTGCACAACAACATCAGGCACCTCAGCAGCATCAACAGGCACAAAGACCTCAACAACAACGGCAGCCGCAGCAACGTCAGCAACAACGGCCACAGCAACAACGTCAGGCTCCGCAACAACATCAACAAGAACATGGTGGCGGCGGTGAGAGGCGGTAATTGACAGTTATGATGAATAGCTGCCCGCGACAGGGGAGTTTGTAAAATACTGCGTTATTTTGGTCCGCCTTCAAGAGAGGTAAGGGCATGGAATTAAACATATTTTAAAAAACTATGTTTTTATCCTAATGTCTAACTAAAATAAAAATCCGATGAAAAGAATCGCAGTTGTTATCATCGCACTAACTATCTTATTTTTAGAAAAATCAAACACGTATGCCCAGGTAAGTGTACAAGTTGCCATTGCCCCACCAGAAATACCCGTATATGTGCAACCAGATGATCCTTATGATGGATGGATATGGTCGCCCGGATATTGGGCTTATGATCCGGCAGATGGGTACTATTGGGTGCCGGGTACCTGGGTGGCTCCTCCATCCGTAGGCTTTCTATGGACCCCCGGATACTGGGGTTTTTATGGCGGATATTACCACTGGCACAGGGGATATTGGGGACCACATATTGGCTACTATGGAGGTATCAATTATGGCTTCGGATATTGGGGACATGGCTATGATGGTGGTAGATGGGAAGGCGGACATTTTCGCTACAATACCGCTGTATCCCATGTAGATGCGAGGGTTGTTCATAATACGTATGTTGACAGATCTGCAGTGCATAGCGGGGGCAGTCGGGCTGCTTTTAATGGCCCACATGGCGTTTCTGCCCGTCCAACCGCCAGCGAGCGAATAGCAGCAAGGGATAAACATGTTGGTGCTACTTCTGTGCAACGTTCTCACATAGCTGCAGCAAAGAAAGATCCTGCTACACATTTTGCTACGAATAAAGGAAACCCCGGCGCAAGAGCAGCCATGAGCCGCCCGGCTTCAAGTGCAGCCCCGAGGACTTCTACCACCCACACCAATACCCAAAGAACAGCCACACACCAAAATCATCCGGCTGTTCATTCTACACATACTACCCAAAATCATTCAGCACCACGGCCTCAACACCAGGCCCAGCAGATGCATCAGGCGCCACAGCATCAACAAGCGCCGCGAATGCAACAACAGCATCAGGCACCCCAACCAAGGCCCCAAAATATGGGAAGGATGCAGGCACCAAGAGCAGCTCCGCAACGCGCCCCAATGGGTGGCGGTGGACATGAAGGGGGTGGTGAAGGCAAGAGGAGATAATTTGAAATAAGATTCTCGTAATTTCAAAGTGGAAGGCCGGGACTATGTAAGGCAATATATAATTATATTTGCATACATGAAATTACTAGGTCTTGTTGGCGGCATCAGTTGGGTTTCAACAATTGACTATTACAGGTATATCAACCAGGCTGTGAATAAACGGCTTGGCGGAAATGAATTTGCAGATTGCATTATTTATTCCCTGAATTACGGTGAAGTAATCCGTCATAATGAAGCGAAGGATTTTGAAGGCACTTTTAATATTATTTTAAACGCATGTATGCATTTGAAAAATTCAGGCGTGGGAGCCATTGTCCTGTGCGCGAATACCGTGCACATGTTTGCCGACGAACTGGAAGAAAAGACAGGCCTGCCGGTTATTCACGTTGCTGTTGCAACTGCCACTGAAATAAATAAAAAAGGACTTAAAAAAGTGGCGCTGCTTGGTACCAAACTTACGATGGAAATGGACTTTTTTAAACTGAAACTTGCAGCACAAAATATTGAATACATTGTTCCGAATGAGGAAGACCAGGTTTTTATCCATCAAAAAATTTATTCTGAACTTGGCAAAGGAATCATCAAACAAGAAACAAAGAACGGCTACATAGCCATCATTCAAAAACTGATTTCAGAAGGTGCAGAAGGTATCATCTTAGGTTGTACCGAAATACCACTACTTATAAAACAGGAAGATGTAAATGTCCCTGTTTTTGATACCACACTTATCCATTCTGAGGCAGCGGTGGCATTTGCGTTTTCTTAGTATTTATCTTACCACCAACCCGGGTAATACAGCGCTTAATTCCTTTACTTTCCCGGCTTGCCCACACCTTCTGTAATCAGGCTTTTAAGACTGTCTTTTACATATTGATCCCAGCCTTTTACACAACCATCGTAACATTCCAATTCAGGCGCGAGACCGACATGTTCAAAATCAATCTCCGTCCCTTCTTCAACATGTTTTAAGTCCCAGGCTATAGTGGTATCTTTCCATTCTTTAATGTCTTTCAGCCAGAGCAAATGACAGTCCGTTACATGCCAGATGATCTTTTGATCCTGTATCATTTCTGTAACCTTAAAATTTACGAAGATGTCACCAGGGTGATACACAAATTCATCTCCAACTTGATGGCTTGGCCCGTCAATATGTCCCCACCAGTCATTAACCTTGCAAATGCTGTCATAAGCAGTTTTCAATGAGGCATCTACCAAAATGCTTGTTTTGTAATTTTCCGTAAGTGTTTCCATATTCGTTTTTGATTATTGTTTCGATTTGTTATCTAAAAGTGTTTGTAATTTTTTGAGTTTGGTAATCCAGAATTTATCAAAGTAGTCGATGAAATCCTGCAACTCATTAAAGCCGTCCTGCTTCAGTGTGCAATAACGTTCTCGCCCAATATCTGTAATGGAAATAAAGCCTGCATTGTACATGATCTTTATGTGCTTTGATACAGCAGGCCGGCTCATATCAAAATTTTCGGCCAACGCATTTATGGTCATACTGTCTTTTGAAAGCAATAACATCATTTGCCTGCGGCTGGGGTCGGCAATTACCTGGAAGGCATCAAACATTTGAGTTTGCATCAGATGAAGCATTTAAACGTTCCACCAAATGGCCCAGCAAATAATTCCATCCATTGCTGTGATCGTCGAAATCTTTTAATAATTCAAAATCACCATGTTGCAACAACAAGTCAGTCTTCCCGCCTTTATCTATGAGGGTCCATGTAACAACTGAATCGAGCCTGATTTCATTTTCGCTTTTCCCTTTCTTCCAACTATATGAAAGAAGTTTGTGAGGAATGATTTCCAATACCTGGCAGTAAGCATCAATTTTATCGTTGTTTATAAATTGAAATTTGTGCCCTACTTCCGGGACGAAATTGCATTTCATTAACCATTGCCCCATGAGTTCGGGATTGGTAAGATATTCCCAAACCACTTGCGGTGCCTGATTAAAGTGCCATGTCTGTTTTACTTGTTTTTCCATAATATGTAACTTTTAAGTTACGCAAATGTATAGGTAACTTTTGGGTTACGCAAATTTTTTAGGAAATATTTTTCACTTGTTGGGACAACATCCTCAAAGGCTGCGAATTCACCAACAATCCGTACCTTGGCCCTTGTTTATGCGAGACATTTTATCTCTGTTTGTTTTGATGCTTATTCTGCCAGGGTGTTATCAAAAGCCTTGTCTTGATCTTTTAGCCTATGCTCCTTTTAGGCTATATATTTCAGACAGTGCCCATGATGATCTGTTTTCGCAACTATACCTTGGCAACTTTCCCAGGGACAGTGTTAAATTGTATTCTATCAATAATCAAGGCTCGAAAAAATATGATTCGGTTGTTATTATTCCAGCCGATTATAACCATGATGTTTACACAATAAGTTCGCAAGCTGCATTTAATCAGAGTGTTTCACAAGGCATTCACACCTTTTATTTCAGGCGTGGTTATAACCTTATTGACACCATAATCTTTGACGAATCAGTCTCGGGGCCATGCGATGATTACAAACTGAATTCATTTAAATACAATAGAGTGAATCTTAGAAGCCCTTTTGATTCAATTGTAGTGGCACATTGAGAGATGAAATGATACTTGTTGGTAGAGGCTTTGAAATGCTTCGGATTTGAGGATTGAAAAAGTTTAGGTTAGCTTTGTATATAAATACTTCTAATAAATATGAAAAAAGTAACCGGCCTCGGTGGCGTTTTTTTTAAATGCGAAAACCCGAAAGAAATGAACGATTGGTATGCTAAAAACCTTGGATTGGCTACCAGTGACTACGGAGCAATATTTAGGTGGCGGAATGACGATGATCCATCGAAAAAGGGAGCCACAGCCTGGTGTACATTTCCACAGGATGCCAAAAACTTCAATCCTTCCGAAAAAACCATTTATGATCAATTACCGCGTGGAAAATATTGCTGCCCTGGTAGATGAATTAAAAAAGGATAACGTTACCGTTATTGATGAAATTGCGGACTATGAAGGTTATGGCAAATTCGTTCATATACTAGATCCGGAAGGGAACATCGTTGAGCTTTGGGAACCAAAAGATGAATAGGGTGAGGATAACGGGGCGGGGTAAACCATAGTCCTGCTCCTTTGGCTGTTACTGGCTCCCGCATCATTTTACATCATGTTCCAACTCGTAATAAAGTCTTTCACATCCATTGTCAGTACATCTGGTTATTTGCAATTTACCTCCGGTTATGGCAGTCCTTATTTTATGAACTGACACTCCTTCAGTTCCAATAACAATGGCAACTTTTTGCATGATATGATTTGCTGTAAACTCATATAGCTTTTTGGCCTGGTCATCATGAAAGTCAAGGAGCAGAATTTTCCGGTTGTCTGGCTCGGTTTGTGTTTCGGGACTTCTTTTGAGGCGCAGTGCTACAAACTGATCGGTACTAACAATCAATTTTGAGTAATCATTGGAAGAATCATTTGTGAACTTCGGGTTATAATTGATAAGTTGTTCGTTAGAAGTTAATTTCCTGATATTCATTGTGTCGGAAACAAATTCTTTAACCAGGTAAATCCCATCTTCCAAAGCATGATTTGTCATTTTAGAATTAGAACACGAATAGCCAAAAACAATTACAAACAATCCGATAAATCTAAAGGATTTGAATGATATCATACTACAGGTTTTTGTTTTAGCAAATATAATTATTCCCCCGATGTTAAAATCAGAATAGCTCTTTGCCAGACCAATCAATACTGCAGCTTTGCTATAAATTTACCATTGGTAAATCGGTATATGTATCCTCCCGAAAGGCCATTGGTTAATCTTCCCTGGAAGGTTCCTTGTATGATATTATTTGTGTAGGAACTAATTACCACACTTCCGGAATCGCTTTTGAACAGGCCTATATTGTCTGGACTGTAATTAATAGAAGTTTGGCTGCCTGATGAAAGCGTGTAAGTAGCAGGACTTAAAGAATTAAGCTTCAGATAAACAGTGCTAATGCCATCATCCCCGAAAATGGTAGCATTATCCGGACCCAGCAGTTGCCCGCTGTCAGTCTTAGCGGTCCAGGCCAGGCCATTGAGTGAGACGGTCATATATGGTGAATTATTATTGTTGGAAGGATTTGGATTGTTTTTGGCGCATGAAACCAGCACGATTGTTCCGGCCATGTACATGAATATAAGATTCCTGATATGTTTCATTTCCTTCTACACTTATGTTTTTTGCAAAACTAAGTAATTACCAGCATCATGCATATTTTGATGCAGATTGAAATTGTTTATTACCGATCACAGATCCTTATACTCAAAGGTCAGAATTACATATCGCGGCGGATCGGCCATTATTTAATTTTATTTAATTTTGCCTACGGGCTTTATATCCATGCAATTAAAAAATCACAATTTAATAAAAGTATTATGGAGAAGAGAAATAAGATTCTTATTGTGCTATTTCTAACGACTTTATTATCACTAAATGGTAAAGCACAAGGCCTTAGTGGAGAAATAGCAAGCCGGCCAGCTTCAAGTATTGACACATCTTATGGCTATGGTTATAGTATTTACACGGCGCTTTGGCCAATACTGGCAACCCCAATCAATTCATTCCAGGTAGGATTGCCATTTACATGGCTAGGGCCGGACGTTTCTGATGCCGATTCAATTATTCTTTGTCCCGCCGGATCTGGTACATCGGATAACCCTGGTTTTCAGTCTATAGAGGGTGGCCCTGGCTGGTGGGGATCAACCAGGTTTTGTAAGGCTACACCTAAATTTATGATGGGCGGAACTCTTAATTGTTATGACTATGGAATTTCAACACCAGGTTTTAATTGGGATACAATACCTCCTCCAGATTCCATTCTTGGTATAGCCCAATTGTCAAACCGCTTTTTGATACCTCCGGATGAGATAACGTTTCAAGGCAACCCAAATGGCGCTTTACTTGGCGTTGGTTATATCGCCTTACCGCTTACAACTGCATATATTGCTTCATCTCATAATCATTCGTATCCAGTGGGTGAGCATAGCTGGACCTGTTTCCTGAACTCAGCAAATTTTAAAGGGCC
>JABDEJ010000051.1 GCA_013287095.1 Bacteroidota bacterium
TTCGCAGCCACACTGCCAAAGCAGATAGAACCCTTCAACAAAAACGGTGCATTCTGGCAAAACCGTGGTCCATGGAATGTTGCCGGACGGACTCGTGCCATAGCTCTGGATGTTACAAATGAGCATGTCATACTGGCTGGAGGGGTGAGTGGGGGTATATGGCGAAGCACTGACGATGGTGCGCATTGGAGCAAACTCAACGATCCTTCAACGGATTATTCCATTACCTGCCTGGTGCAAGACACTCGCACAGGCAAAACAAATACCTGGTACGCTTGTACCGGAGAAACGATAGGAGATAATGGCTATGTGCATGGTGACGGGATATTGAAATCCACAGATGGTGGGCTGAGCTTTGCTAAGCTGGCCTCAACAAGCCACGGTGCGCCCCAGAACAATAACCCAATGGATAATGTCAGTGGTATAGCCGTCAATACTGCAGATACTGGCGATATCATCTACGCTGCAACGGGAGGTTTTACAGGGGCGTATAGTAATTCTGGATTCGATGGAAGTATTTTCAAAAGTACGGATGGCGGAAATACCTGGACACATTTGACGGGGGTAGCTACCGATTGTTATAATACAGAAGTCGCCATCTCAAAAAAAGGGGTTTTGTATTCTACTAATGATCAAAGCGGGATATATCGTTCTGTAGATGGTATTACCAATACAAAAATTACCCCCAAAGGTTTCCCGGCTAGTTATGGCAGGATTGTAATCGGCATTGACCCAAATGATGAAAACACAATATATTTTCTGGCCAGTATTTATAATGGTGGTAGCGCTTATGTTGCAAACCTCTGGAAATACCGATATCTCAGCGGTAATGGCACCGGGGCAGGTGGGGCATGGAAGAACCTGAGTGCCAATATACCAGTAGGCCAGGGAGACGTGGGTGCGTTTGATATACAGAGTGGATATAATCTGTTGGTCAGAGTAAAACCAGGTGATTCTAAGACGGTTTTCCTGGGCGCTACCAATTTATGGCGTTCTACGGATTCTTTTTCAACCAACAACAACAATACATGGATTGGCGGATACCCGGTGGCCTGGAACTGGCAAACTTTTTCCCAATTCTATAAACATCATCACCCTGACCAGCATAACTTAGTCTTCTATCCATCCAGCGCAAATAAAATGTTATCCACCAACGATGGGGGCATATCCGTGACGAATGACAACACGGCAACACCGGTTGCATGGGATTCATTGAATAACGGCTATATAACAACTCAGTTTTATACGATTGCCATTGATCATGGAACACCTGGAAATGAGGAGCTTATCGGCGGGATGCAGGATAATACGGTCTATTTGACTGGGTCTCCTAATCAACAGGACCCATGGGACATGTGCTTTATTGGGGACGGGGGATATTGTGCTGTAGCAGATGGCAGGACAGACTATTATGTATCATGTCAAGGAGGAGATGCCTATCGTATCAGGCCAGATTCAAATGGTTATCCCGTTTGGCATGCATGGATTGACCCACCTCATAAAAATGTACCATTTTATGACGCACCGTTTTTGCTGGATCCGAACAACCAGAAAAGAATGTTCTTTCTGTATGGTAATTGCGTTTGGCGGAATAATGATATTACTCAGATTCCTTTGATAATGTCCAATATCTACGATGACTCCACCCGTCCATATACTGGCTGGGATTCACTGAGCGCGTCCGTTAACCTGGTGAATAAATACAGCGCCATTGCCATTTCCAAAAGTTCACCTGTCGAACGGGTTGTATATGGCACCAGCACAGGCCAATTATTCAGGATGGATTCTGCAGATGAGGCCAACCCTTCGCAGAAAGAAATTACAAGTTCCATCTTCCCTAAAAATGCTTATATCAATTGCATTATTATCAATCCGGTTAACGGTAGCGAAATGATTGTTGTATTTTCTAATTTTAATGTAAAGAGCCTGTTTCACACTGTTGATGGGGGGCAATACCTGGGAGGATATTTCAGGAAACCTGGAACAGTTTCCGGATGGAACAGGTAATGGACCTTCCTGCCGGTGGGCGGCCATTATGCCGGTCGGTAATCATTATGCATTTCTTATTGGCACCAGCACAGGTCTTTACGGGACAGATAGCTTATTAGGAACAAAAACCGTTTGGACACAGCAAGGCCCTAATGATATCGGTAATATTTTAGTGTCAATGATAGATACACGCCCTTCTGATGGGAGGGTAGCCGTGGCCACTTATGGCAATGGCGTATATACTGCCAATATCAACTTTCCTTACCAGGTGTCTGGAATTGATGAAAATAAGCATATATCGGGTGATTTGATGGGAATGCATATTTACCCAAATCCAATTGAGCCTGGCAGTATGCTACATCTAACTTTTGAAAATGCCAACGTGAGTCATGCAACAGATGTAGAAATACTAGACGAACAAGGGAAAACAATCAACAAAATAGGTACCCTTACTTTGAAACAGAATATGTCCATTGCTTTACCAGTTTTGTCTAAAGGCTTGTATTATATTCAACTACAAATTGGAGAGGCAACTGTCAGCAAGGTATTTATTGTGAATTGAGAGGGAGCTGTCTCCGATAAGCAATCCGAAAAGCAATCCGAAAAGCAGCTTATAGATTTGATCTCTGGTTCACTATTTATTTAAGGTTTATCGGTATTTTTGAACCAGGATACAATAAAGTCATGATCAATGTAATAGAACCACAAAATGAGTTGTTGAAGCAATTTGTGGATAGTATTTACGTATTTAAAAAAAGCGAAGGCGGGTTTGAATTTACGGCCTATCCTGCTGTAAATACATCCGTTGGGTTATTACGCAATGCTAGTGTTAACATTGAAAATGAGTGCGTTTATATAGCAAATTCCGAAACTCCCAATCATATTGCTATGGTCTGCAACCAGTTTACCAGCAGTATTCATTTGCAATATCTACAGTTGGTAGATGAAATTGCCATTAACTTTAAGCCCTTGGGGTTTTCCAGTTATACACAATCAGCCCCTCACCAAAAAAAAACATCTTTTTTTCAGGAATGGAATGGAGTTTTACCTGATTTGTTCGACAACGTTTTTGCCACTGAAGACCCCGACCGGCAATGTTACCACATCGAAGAATTTCTTCTTAACCAATACCGTGCTCTGGCTGATGAGTCCTTCTTATTTAAGGCACTCGAATTATTAAATGACACTACACTGGATTATAAAATGCTCGAGATAGCCTGCCTTGCAGGTGTGCATTATAAGCATTTGTACCGAAGTTTCACGGAGCATGTGGGCTGTAGCCCGGTACACTACCGCAAACTGGTAAAATTCCGCAGTTCGGTTGTATCAAAAATGAAAAGAGGCGATAAGGTGCGGCTGGTAGATATCAGTAATGATCACGACTATTTTGATCAGCCGTATTTTATAAAGCAATTTAGGGAACTGACGGGTGAAAAGCCTTCCCTTTTTTTCAAAGAAGTTACTTCCTTTGGAAATGATAAAGTCATTTTTAAAATTGACTGACCATTTGTCCAAAAAGTACAATTTTAGTCTTTATTATTAGCTGAGTTTTGCATTGCGCTCAATCAAATGGGCGTTTTGATATACAAATTTTAACTGAATTATTATGCTAAGTAAAAGGGAACAAAACACAGGTGCCATTATCAGCATGTTTGCCATAACACTGCTTTTAACCTACATTAGTTTATCCATAATAGGGTTTGGCAGTGAAAATGCGTTGCTATCTACAATTGGAATTGTTTTTTTGACTTCAATATGCCTTTGCCTGCTTGTTCTGAGGAAGTACAGGAAAGCAAATAAACCGTTAATGATCGACTACCTCAATATCGGTACCCAGCGATTTATTTTAGCGCTTCTGATGATTCTATATGGCATTGATAAACTTCTTGGAAACTTCTTTGATTACCAATTATTTGCCCTCGATTCTAAATTAGTTGATGTTTCAGAGTTTCAATTGGCATGGTTTTTTTATGGCAAAAATCATTGGCAGGAATTGTTTACCGGGATTATGGAATTTGTGCCCGGGCTATTCCTTTTCCACAGACGGACTTATTATATAGCGGCGATTGTCCTGCTACCGGTTACTGCCCAGGTTTTCCTGCTTAATTTCTTTTTTAAAATTGGAGGGATTACATTTCCAGCCGCGTCTATTCTATTAGCTTGTAATTTATACATCCTTTACAGTCAGAAGGAAAAGATAGTCCTGTTTTTCAAATCACTGAATTTTGACATAATCGATCCGCTGACAGGCGCAACTAAAACCGTCATCACAATACTCAAAAGCATCGGCCTTCTCTTAGCTGTCCTACTCATTTTCATTAAAGTTAAACCAGCTCTTTTTCAATCATCTTACCAAAAAAAGTATCAGGGGTTGGTTGGCGTTTATACATTAAAGGAAATGAAGAAGAATAGTTTTGAGTACAGGCCTGTTAACGACAGCGGGTATTACAAGGATTTGTACATCGAGAAACAATCCAGATGGAATATTCTAAGAAGGTTTAACGGCGAAACTGACGCATTTATTCTAAAATTAAATACACATAACGATTCCATAGGCCTATATATTAACAAGGATGGCATCGGCGATGGCCCGATTATTATGGACTCGGCCACTGCTTTTAAAGGCGTTTATAAATTTCGGGGAAAATATCTCACTTTCACTGGTATCCAATTGAAAGACACATTAGAGCTTGTTTATGAAAAACAGGAAAGAATAAAACCCAAGACATGGTTTTGGTAAATGATCAAAAGCCAATGTATTTTGAAACACCAATTTTGCTTTTTGACGGCATCTGTAATTTGTGCAATAGCACTGTACAATTTGTTATAAAGAGAGATACCACTGCAAAATTCAAGTTTGCGGCGTTACAATCAGAATATGGTCAATTGATGCTTAAAAATTTCAGATTACCTGATACTTTCATTGATTCATTCATTTACATCAAAGGGGACCGCTGTTTTATAAAATCATCAGCTATTTTACACATGTTGAAAGACATTGGGGGGGCGTGGCAATTGCTTTATATCTTTATTATCGTCCCTCGCATCATCAGAGATTTTTGTTATGACGTTATCGCGCGAAGTCGTTATAAAATCTGGGGAAAAAGGGAGTCTTGTATGATTCCAACTCCCGATTTAAAATCCAGGTTTTTGGGTTGAAGAATTCATAAAAAAGCCCGCCTTCGCTCTGAACTTCGTTCGGGCTTCGGCGGGCGAAGGCGGAGAGAGAGGGATTCGAACCCCCGGAGGTTTAACCCTCAACGGTTTTCAAGACCGCCTCATTCGACCGCTCTGACATCTCTCCGGGGCAAAGGTATGACTTTTTTGGAAATCCTTTGGAACGATTGGCGTGATCGTACTGACTTTTTTGAAAAAAATGTTCGAAATGGGTTAATTTTCTGTTAATCTTCTGTTAATCTTTGCTTATACTTAGAATATTCCAGTGAGTAATAATGGCAAATCAAAAAATCCAAGAAATGGAACGGATGGATTCAGATGCCATAAGTTGTTCCCTGGGAGGCGAATAACTTTTTCAGGCTATCTTTTGGTGTCCGTCTCTGCTTTTTATTGAATTTTGTTGCCGGGTAGATCCATGAAAAAACCAAGTGAATTAAATATATTCAGAGCCTTCAGAAGCTCGAACTACACCTTATACTTTATCGGTAGGTCTGTATCCCAGTTTGGTACCTGGATGCAGCGGACGGCCGTGATATGGGTAGTATATTCCATGACGCATTCTGCTTTTTTGATCGGAGTCACCATTTTTGCAGAACAGTTTCCTTCTTTTATATTTTCATTTGTCGGCGGTGTTGCTGCTGACCGGTACAACCGTTACCGGATCATTCGCATCACGCAGATTGCTTCCATTATTCAATCGTTATTGCTTGTTATACTGGTTATTACGGGACACATGATTATTTGGATGATATTAGTATTGAGTGTCATTCTTGGAATCATCAATGCTTTTGACATACCTGCCAGGCAATCTTTGATCCATGAGGTTGTTGCAGACCAGGCTGATCTGCCTAATGCGGTTTCCCTTACTACCGCTATGGCAAGCCTGGCGCAAATGTTAGGACCAGCTTTATCAGGAATTGTATTGAATGCGTTTGGCGCTGCCGTATGTTTTTTGATCAATGCTGCAAGCTTTGGCGCAGTCATGCTTTCGTTAATGCTGATGACCCTGCCTCCACCGAAGCCCAAAATATCTGAAAAGAAGATTCTAAATGAATTCAGGGAAGGATTTGTTTATCTAGAAAAAGCCCGTGTTATCCGCCTCATTATATTAATGTTAGCCCTTCTAAGTTTACTTGTTTTGCCATACAATACAGTATTGCCGGTATTTGCTAAAATCATATTCAAAGGTGATGCATCTACTTTCGGATATATCAATAGCTTTATAGGTGCCGGGGCGGTAGCCGCTACAATTTATATTGCATCCAGAAAAACAGGATCCAATCTTAAGCAAATCTTATTTGTGAGCACCATCATTCTCGGCATCGCATTGATCTGTTTCGGGTTGGTAAAAAATTTCCCTTCGGCAATGGTTATTGCTGTTTTGGTAGGTTTTGGTTCCATTGTTCCATTCACGATATCGAACATCATTGTTCAGTCTGAATCCGAGCCACATATGCGAGGGCGCGTCATCAGCATTTTACTTATGGCCATGTTTGGCATGGTGCCGCTCGGTAGTGTCATAACAGGTGCGGTTTCGCAACGTATAGGTGCACCGATAACGGTTGTGGTTCAAGGGATTATTGCGGTAATGCTTGCATTGGTCTTTGTTAAGTTTCTTACCGGATATAAAAAGCAATATCCAAAAGCAGATTTACTTTCTAATGAAACCGAAGAGGAAATAATAGAACGGGTTGGATGAGGTTAACTTTGCCGACCTTTGTCATTTAATAATTAATAACCCAATACGATGGAAAATATTAAATTGAATAACGGAATTGAGATGCCTATCCTGGGATTTGGTGTTTTCCAGATACAAGATGCTGCTGAGTGCGAAAGATGTGTGATAGACGCCATTGAAACAGGTTATCGTCTGATTGACACTGCGGCTTCATACATGAATGAGCAGGCTGTTGGTAATGCCATAAAAAGATGTGGTATTGCAAGAAGTGAATTGTTTGTCACTACAAAACTCTGGTTGCAGGATACCGGATATGACAACACCAAAAAAGCAATACAAAAATCTCTGGACAGATTGCAACTTGATTATCTTGATTTGTATTTAATTCATCAGCCGTTTGGTGATGTTTTTGGTTCATGGCGTGCTATGGAAGAACTGTATGAAGCAAAGAAAATCAGGGCAATAGGCGTGGCCAATTTTAAAATGGATCAAATCATGAATTTGATGGTATTTGGAGCCAAAATACCACCTGCAGTCAATCAAATTGAAACACACCCTTTCAATCAGCAACAGGATGTACAAAAGTTTTTACAAGACAATAATGTCCAAATCGAATCCTGGGGTCCATTTGCCGAAGGCAAGAATAATATTTTTAATAATGAACTGCTTGTTTCACTCGCGACAAAATATAGGAAAAGTGTCGCGCAGG
Source organism: Bacteroidota bacterium (assembly GCA_013287095.1). The sequence goes on from JABDEJ010000051.1 coordinate 7,554, forward strand.
TAATCCTCCGCTGGCTGACACAAAGAGGCGTGATAGCCATTCCAAAATCAGTTCGAAGGGAAAGAATGGTTGAAAACTTCAACATTTTTGATTTTGACCTGAGTACAGATGACATGGAGGCCATCAAAAGTTTAGACACAAATACAAGTTTATTTTTTGATCACCGTGACCCTGAAATCATAAAATGGATGGGTAGTAGAAAACTTGATATTTAACTTTGAAATTAACTAAATAATAAACTATGGAAATAAGACGCAGCGGCTCGCAACCTTCTGATAAAGGTTCCTCAGAATATTTTACAGGATCAGTAAGAATAGATCCCCTTTTCAGCCCGCCCGAACCGGCACGTGTGGCAATGGCTCATGTCACCTTTGAGCCCGGTGCCAGGACAGCATGGCATACACATCCTCTTGGGCAAACCTTAATTGTTACTTCAGGTTCAGGCTGGGTTCAGCGAGAAGGCGGCAGGATAGAGGATATCCACCAGGGCGATGTAGTATGGTTTCAGCCTGATGAAAAACATTGGCATGGTGCCACGGCTACGACAGCTATGAGCCATATTGCTATCCAGGAAAAACTGAATGGTTCGCCGGTAAATTGGATGGAACAGGTAACAGACGTACAATACGGCAAATAAGCGAGGCAAATTAACCACGCATTTCATTCACCCATTTTCTCATAATTTCACGTTCGTTAATAAACAATAAACCTGGAGTTTAAATACACATATTCGGGCATCTTAAAGATTGCCGTGCCGATCATTATTGGCCATCTCGCAGAAAATATCATCAATATTACGGATGCGATTTTTGTTGGGAAGCTTGGTGAGCAGCCATTAGGCGCCGTAGGGTTCGGGTCATTATATTATTATACTTTTGTTTTGCTCGCTCTGGGTCTTTCAACAGGAGTCCAGATCGTTATAGGCCGCCGCAATGGTGAAAAATATTACGGTGCCATAGGCCCAATTGTAGATAATGCTATATATTCATTCATTGGCATTGGCATAGCCTTGTTTATACTGCTTCAAGCAGTTACACCCTTTCTGATACATTCGATATTAAGGTCGCAAATTATTTTAAACCTGGCTTTGACTTATGTCAACACTCGGAGCTATGGGATATTATTTGTTTGTATCATATTAGTCATGAGGGCATTTTACATTGGCATTGGGCAAACTAAAGTTATCATATACATCACTATAGGTTCCGCGCTTATTAATATCTTTTTCAACCAGGTGCTTATATTCGGACATCTGGGTTTTCAGCCCATGGGAATACGGGGATCCGCAACGGCATCTGTCATTGCTGAAGGATGTGCTGCAGTCGGTTATTTCGTTTACACGTTTTACCGAAGTGGGAATAAGATATATGGTTTGTTCCGATTCAGAAAGCCTGATTATGCGATAACCAGGCATGTCATGGGGATAGGCGCTCCCATTATGCTTCAGCGTTGGATTTCCATATCATCATGGCTTGTGTTCTTTATTTTTATAGAGAAAATGGGGGAGAGGGCACTGAGCGTTTCTGCCCTGATGAAAAGTATTTATGTGGTGATGATGATCCCGGTTTGGGGAATCAGCTCTGCTACCAATTCCCTGGTTAGTAATGCCATGGGTGCAGGACGAATTAAAGATATAAGGGACATCGTCAGCAAAAGTATTTTAATAAGTTTCGGAGTTATATTTGTTATTATTCAGGCCAATATCTTTTTCCCGGTTTCATTTCTAACCATTTTTAACAACAATATTGATCTGGTGCATGACGCTGTCGGGCCTCTAAGGATGATCACTGCGGGGTTACTGATTTTTTCTGTAAGCGGTGTGCTGTTTGATGCGGTAACGGGCACAGGTTCAACAAGGATATCATTATATATGGAGCTGACTACCTTGTTTGTATATTTTTCTTACATCGCCGTCGTTGGAACATTTTTCCCCGGATCAATAACTCTGTTCTGGGCATCAGAGATAGTTTATATGGGATGTATGGGACTGTTGGCGTTCCTGTATTTGCAATCTGGCAGATGGAAAAAGATGAAGGTGTAAAAATAAGTCACAAGTGATAAGGGATGAGTGGCTTCCGCCGGTATTATTCTATCTCTTATTTTGATTTCCGAATTCTTATTTACATGTTTGTCCTTAGGCAACTAGTAATAAACTACTTAGAATTCGAAACGCTGTCTTCATGCTTGATAGCAATCGTATCAACCTGGATATTATGACTCTTTAGCGATTGAAAAGCGTCAGGCTTAATAGCACCGGACCCTACAAAAGGATAATTGAGCTCAAGTGCTACAAAAAGTAGTATTGCAACGAGACCACTTACCCCAAAAGCCAGCCACAAATGAAACTTCTGATTTTCGATATAGAAACAAGCGCTGTAAAATATGAGAAGTACACCGCCACCTATCAATATCGCCCAAAGTATCAATGGCAGCTCAGCATTTGCAGTATTTACCCTCGATCTCCTTGCGATACTCAATTCATTTAAATTCGAAATCATTTCAGCATAGACCGTCTGTTCACCAAGATCTTTTGGTTTAAACTTTATGATTAAGTTCTGAAGTTTGTTGCGGGCATCCATTGCGTCTTTGCTCTCTTTATTGTGAGCCATCATTGCCCATTCGCTTTCTACAACAATAGTTACATATTTTTTGGCGCAGGAATCTATGGAGTATCCAACATGTGGAGGAAGGCCTTTAGCGTCCCGGTAAATATTGCTTAGGGCATCAGCCTCCGTATCAATATTGCTTTTTACATGGTCGTAATTTTCCCAGATGGCAATAACAATGAAAGCAAGGAACACGCCGTATAATATCCCGATCATACTTACATATATACCAGTGACTTCCTTAAATTTTTCAAGTTCTTCAGAGGTAAAAACTTTTCTTAAAATTTTGAAAGCTATATAAGTGACAACGAAAGAAAGAACAATGGCAAGTACGAGAATAAGCCATGCAGGAAAAATAGAGAACAAAGTTTCCATTAAAGTTTGTTTTTAAGTGTGTTAGCACATTGCTTTAATGGCAAAACTAACAATACTTCTGATATATGGGGAAAAAATATGGAGTAAATATTTTTTTTCTTTGTCGGAAAGATGGCGCTGGGTGGCTCTTTGTAGTTCAGCCAACTTTAATGATTTCTTAACGATTTGATAATTTCATCCTCGCTAACATTGCACCTTTAAAACACAGCTGCATAAATTAATAACAATCAATGAATAAGTATTTTTTTACATTGCTTTCAATGGGTTTTTTTTGCATCGCAGTCACAAACGCACAAAAACTTCCTTCACCGGCACATATTGTCCTGGTAATTGATGAGAACCAATCTTATAATGGGATCATAGGTTCATCTTCAGCGCCTTATATCAATTCACTTTTGAGTGATACCAATACGGCGTTGTTTACATCTATGTACGCCAATTCTTCCGCTGCAAGCCAGCCAAATTACCTGTATTTGTTTTCCGGCTCAGATCAGGGGGTAACAAGTAATACTATTGCCAGCAACACACCTTTTACAACCTGTAATATCGGAGCATCATTACTTGCTGCTGGCAAAACATTTTCCGGGTATTGTGAGGGCCTGCCTTCTGTGGGATACCTGGGTACGACTTCCGGGAATTATGACCGCAAGCATAATCCCATCAGCGATTGGCAGGGAACCCTTGCAAACAACTACCCGGCATCATGTAATAAACCCTATTCTGCCTTCCCTACAGATTACGATTCTTTGCCAACTTTCTCTTTTGTTGTCCCTGATGAAGTGGACAATATGCACAGCAGTACTATTCAAAATGGTGATACCTGGTTAAAAAATAATTTCACCAACTATATTGCCTGGGCCAAAAAGAATAACAGTCTCTTTATTTTCACCTTCGATGAAGACGATGGAACTGCAAATGAACATATCGCACTTCTTTTTATAGGTCAGATGGTTAAGGGCGGGTCTTATTCTGAAAACATTTCATTTTTAAATGTCCTGAGAACTATTGAAGATATTTATAAATTACCGACCTGTGCTGGCAGCGCAACGGCTGCTGACATTACAGATGTGTGGAAAGCCAACTCTGGTATTGCAACAGATCAGTTTTCTGCCAATTCTCTCGATATCTGGCCGGTTCCAGCCAAAGACATTCTCAATCTAAATATTCATTCGGCTTCTTTTTCAGATAATACGGCATTGTCTGTCTATGATCTTGCAGGAAGAAAAATTATTGGAAAAACATTGGCTATCCAACAAGGAGGGAATAACTTTTCAATCGACATACCGGGGATGATACCTGGAGTATATTACCTGACACTGAATGGAAAAGATTTCAACTTTAGCAGGAAGTTGATTATTCAATAGTTCGGACGTGCGAATTGATTGAAGCATAAACACTTTTAAATAGATCATTAGAAAGGCGTGGCCTTTAAATCCAAATCCATGAAGAATGTAGCCTTCTTTTTTTGTGCTTTCATTTTGATGTCGGTCATCCATGCTCATGCTCAAGACACTTCGAAAGCAGTCTTCAAGCCGTCGGTAAAAGTGCATGGAATGATTTTCGGTGATTTTGAATATCGGCCGCATTCCGATTCACTTTTAAGAGGAACAACTCAATATGCAGGAATCAGTTATCCTAGTCCTATAAATTACAGCTCTTTTGATGTTCGTAGAATATATATCGGCGCTGATTTCGTATTTTCAAAACACGTTTCAGGATCCATCCTTTTAGCCAATGAAGGAAATACAGATGATCAGAGAAACCCGGTTTTCTCAATAAAAGAGGCTGATATTATATGGAAAGATCTTTATAAGAATGCAGACCTTTATATTGGCAGATCAACTACCCCTGCATTTGCGCTTTTGACCGAACAGGTTTGGGGTTACCGCAGTATTGAAAAAACGATTGCAGATATGAGATATATTGCCACAGCTGTAGATCTCGGAGTGGCTATTCGCGGAAGATTTAATGATCAGGGAACATCTGGCTATAACCTTATGATCGGCAATGGGAGTGTGGGCACAATCCCAAATGGGCAAAAGGCAGAGGACGACATGTTTAAAAAGTTTTATGCCGATATCTGGGCCAAAATATTCAATAAAAAAATCATATTGGATCTATATGCAGACTATGAGAGAGATCAGCTTACTGATCTTGCTACGGGCAGGCCATTTCATAAATCTAAAAGTACCGTTAAAGGTTTTGTAGCTTATCAAACGGATGCCATAACTATTGGTGTAGAGGCATTTATCCAGGAAAATCAGAATTTCAGCATATTCACCAAACCCGGATCAACGATTGCAGATACTGCAAATGCCTATACAGCAGGTATATCTGGTTACGTACATGGTAGGATCATTAAAAACAAACTCGGATATTTTGCACGATACGATGCCTTCACCCCTGACCTGGATTTTAACCCTGCATATACTTATTCTACGGGCAATATTACCTACAACGAAAATTTTATGACGGCCGGTTTTGATTGGATGCCTGCAAAAGACCTTCACATCATGCCAAATATCTGGGTCGACGGCTATCATGACCAGGTAGCGAAAGAAGGCCGCGCCAAAAATGATTATGACATGTCTCTAAGGCTTACTTTTTACTTTGTTTATAATTAAATTACCAATTACGGGACTAAAAAACTAATTCTTATCCAACCTCTTATTTCTTTGCTTCTTCAAGCATGGAAATGATCCTATCAAGCTTATCTATATCCATTGCATTTAATCTTAGAAGCAATTCCTCAATTTCTTTTTTAGCATCCACGTTGGTTTTAAAATCTTCAAGGGCCTGTATTCTGTCCCGATCGCTTTGACGGTTTTGTGCCATCATAATAATGGGGGCTGCATAAGCAGCCTGTGTGGAGAATAAAAGATTGAGAAGAATATATGGGTATGGGTCCCAATGATAAATAAACCCAATGATGTTAAATGCCATCCATACGACAACCAAAACCGTTTGAATGATGATAAATGACCATGAGCCCATGCCATTGGCTACAGAGTCGGCAATACGTTCCCCAAAGCTCCGGGATTCTTCATCTTTTTGATGCCAGGTCTTTGCTGTTTTTATTTCACTTGTTTCCATGATTGAATTTTAGATTTTTTTGAGATTGAATTGCAGAATCAATTTTATAGTTCTGCACTTAGAATTAAGAGATCCAAATATAGGCTAATTCAAATGAACGACAAATCTCCTCCTTGTTCATCGAATTTCTATTCTTAATAATATCATAAAGAACTGAGGCTTTCTTTAACAATTTGTTAAAACTGCCTTCTCAATGCAGCAACAACAATACCCCACCTTCGTGGTGACAAAACATCCTGTCATTTGATCACTACCTGGCAGGAATCAATTTTTAGTTAAAGGTTCGTTTTTTCGTTTATGAACAGTTACAACAACATCATCAGAAACCCTACAAAAACTGTCTTTATTACCTTCATGTCCTATCAAACAAGTTTACCAATTTAATCTCTAAATAAACACTAATTATGAGGAATCCGTTACTTAAATCAAAAACCAAAGCGTTTAATTTTCGAAAGCCTGGGCTGATCCTGGCTTTTCTGGCATTGAGTTTAATACCTTCTTTAATTAAGGCACAATCTGCTTTCGGACCTGGGCATCTTGTGTACTACAGGGTTGGTGATGGGACCACTACTCCTTTAACCTCTGCTGCATTCCCAATAAATTTTGTCGAAATGGATACAGCGGGCTCTGTTATACAAACTGTAAGTGTGCCTACTTCAACTCTTACGGCGGACGGAACGGCTGGTTCTGAGTGCGAATTGACTTTGAGCGCTGATGGAACAACGCTGGTATTTGCCGGTTATACAGCAACTCCCGGAACGACCGGCGTTAACTCAAATGCTGCTGCTTCTATTTTGCATGGCATCGGGTTTGTAAGCCAGGCCGGCACCGTAAGTGTCGCTACTACTTTTGCAAATACGCCCACTAGCTCTGGGGCGTATGAAGGCAATAATACGAGAGGTGGGTACTTTAACGGCACCGGAATCTGGGCTACAGGAAATGATAATAAGAATACGACCAGTGGCTCAGGTCTTCATTATACCACCACCACCAATGGATCATCGAGTGGGGGAGGGATAGAGTTAAATCCTTATACTACCGGACTTGTTAATACTACAGGTTGTGGCATATTTAAAGATCAGTTGTACTTCTGCTCCACAAAAACCTCACCACCAGGTGTATGGACTTACCCGGTAATACCAGCGCCAACAACTGCACAGACGGCACTTCCAACCCAGGTAGCAGCTACCGTAGCAGCTACCAGCATTTGGAAGGCAATATTACTAAATACAGGTAATACCAATAGCAGCGCGGCTAACGGTGCACCTGATGTGATGTATGTATCGGACGAATTCCGTATTTCAAAATTTTATTGGAATGGAACTACATGGGTTTCTGCAGGATACGAACATCATAACGTATATGGTTTTGCAGCATCAATGAATAGTTCAGGTCAAATTGACTTGTATTGTGTTTTAAACGAAGGAGCCGCAGGCAATGCCATTTATAAATATACGGATTACTCATCAAGAACTGCAAATATTAATACAACCAGTCCGGTAAGTGCGAGTCTTGACTCCACATTATTAGTACCCGCCAGTTCATATTATTTGTATGGTGGCATAGAATGGGCGCCTTCCCAAACCAGCGCCATTGCCGCATCAGCTTATTCCTCTACGATAGCATCAAGCGGTAACATAACAGCAGGCAATTACGGTGATATTACCATCCCAAGCGGGGTGACGGCAACCTTAACAGGCAATATATACATTAACGGTACCCTGACTGTACAAAGTGGAGGGACTCTTAAATGTGGAAACTTCTTTGTCTTTTCTCCTCAGGGCAATTTTGGTACTTTTAACTTACAAAGTGGTGCAACCCTTGAAACAAAAGATGATAGCGGGGTTACAAACTATACGGCTACCGGAAGCATACAGTGTTTCAGCCGCTTTTATAACCCCGGAGCCAATTATGTTTATGATGGTTCTGTGGCACAATTCACAGGAAACGCACTGCCTTCATCAGTGGCTTCCCTGACAGTAAATAATTCAAATGGCCTTACCTTAAGCGCTCCAGTTTCTGTTACAAACGCGCTGACGTTAACTTCAGGTATTGTAACCCTGGGAAATAATAAACTCACGATAGCTTCGGCAGCATCCATATCAGGTGCCAGCGCTTCAAATTATATCGCTACCAATGGAACAGGTACCCTTGAAATGACGGCTGGGACAAGCGGCGCATCTTTCCCAGTGGGTGTAACCGACTATAACCCTCTGAAAGTAGCTACATCTACAAGCACGTCCACAGTTGATGTGGGTGTTTCTAATTCTATTACAAATTCGCAAAATGTTGCCCTTTCAAACCATGCGGTGAACAGAACCTGGAGTGTAACCCTACAGTCCACTTCCACAGTAACTGTGACTCCGCAATGGAATAATTCAACTGACCTCGCAGGGGCTGCTTTCGCTACTTCATATAGTTCTGTGGCATCACGGACTTCTTCTACAAATTGGACTTTGTCTCAATCAGCCGGAGCAGCCACAGTGGTTTCCGGAACCTTGTATGACCGTGCTTCGGGCAGTATTGCCATGGCCGGTTCTACTGCTTATCAAGTTGGTGTGTTAGACAGCACATCAGGATACAATACAACTCCGTTTGTCTCTGGTAACCTTGTGGTAGAACGTGTGGGTGATGGCGTATCTGGCACTTTGACAAGTGCGGCATACGGCGTTAGTTTTTTAGAATTTACAACTTCTCCGGCGACTGTTACCTCTCAATCAGCATATACAATTGCAACGGCTCCCCAGTTCCAATACTATATACGCCTTTTGTAGTTGATCCTGTCGAATAATACAACTGATCTTTAAATGCATTAATTACCCTTGTATTTGTAAACTGAGTCGATCCGGTAATAACAACAGTTCCTGCTCCGCTTGAGGAGCCGTTGACAACGTTGCTATAATGGATACCAGCGGTAGGAGTACTCGCGTCAACTCCTGTTGCCCAGATATTGGTTGATCCATCATAATATGCACACCTTATATTATTAGAACTTCCAAAGAATGCCCCTCCTCCAATTGAATTCGGGAACCATGTAGGAGTGCTTATTTTACCATTATGATCTACTAAACCTACTACCCTGTTTATGTTAGCGGCTGAATTACCTTGAACACTT
>JABDEJ010000052.1 GCA_013287095.1 Bacteroidota bacterium
GCATCCATTTTTACCACAAAGGCCCTTTCTGTACCACTTATGATGAAACCAACAGCTACAAATCCATGGTCAGGTGTTTCTTTTATATCATAAAACCAATCGCCATCCATGCCCGCAAATGTTTGGTGCCATGCTTCGGTTCCATTTGCATTCGCTTTTACAACGTAAGGCAAATTGGCAGCGCCCCCGGCCGCAATAAAACCGCCATCGGAGGTGGGATGCACAGTATAAAAATCATCATGCAACTGGCCGCCATAAGTTTGATACCATTCAACATTCCCGCTCTTGTCACATTTCTGTATAAATCCCTGGTCAGGTTCGGAAATACTCCCAATAGTGTTTCCGCCAAAAATATATCCCCCATCTGCAGTTCCTTCAAACGATACCAGGAAATTCCCGGGATTTGTACCATAAAACTTTATTCCGGAGGAACTTGGATTTGGCGTCGGGTTTTCAGCCACCTTGGTGCAACCAGAACAAAGCACAAGCAAGCAAAAGAAAGCTATTATGTCTTTTTTAATCCCCATCAATGACAAAGAAAATCAATATTTACCTTAACCCCAAATTTTGATGTGATTGGGAATTCGTGATTTGAGTAATTCGTAATTGATTACAGGTTCCCGTTCGCGTCGGTCTTAACAAACAAAATCCTGGTGCCATTCAATCCTTTGCCAAACTGTGATGTACTCCCTATAAATGCAAGGCTGCCATCGCTGAGTTCCAAAGCGGAATTAAAATTGCCATTGCCTTCTAAAGATGATGACGTCATCGCTTTGTCCCATAGCTTGTTCCCATTTGCATCAATTTTTAGGGCATAAGGTTGTGTATATGGCGTACCTGTGGATTGTATGCTGCCAACTACAATAAAACCTCCATCCTTACATGAGAGTATTTTTTCCGGTTGTATAGTAGCAGTATTTACCAGGAATTCTTTTTGCCAGACTACGTTCAGGTTTTTATCAAACTTTACCACTACAGGGTAATATGTATTCGCGGTAGATGAAAAACGCTCAGTCAATATAACCTCCCCTGAATCATTTGCAAATGTTTGCGATGCGAAAACATCAAAGGATGCCTGGTCACCTGTGTCAATAATGGTTGTAGTAGTTTTGCCCTTAGCTGGGATATTGGCCGTAAATAGTTTAAAAGGGTCAATTGATGTCCAGTTAACCCTGGAGTAAATATTTCCCGAAACATTATACGTTCCTGTTGAGGAAACATTGCTTATATAAAGCCCCAATATCTCACCTCCAATGCCTGCTGTTCTAAATGAATCGGTTCGCTGATAATTAAGGTTTTCGTCATAGACGTATATATCGTTTTCTGGATACCCTCCAAATTGGCTGCTGCACGCTGGCAGCATAAAATCTAAGCCCAAATGACTCATATCATCAAAAGTGAGGTTATTTGGATTAGGAATACTTACAAAATTAAGATTCCCTAAAGTATCAAATTTATATAAATTGGATGTGCCATGTGCCACAAAATGATAACCGTCAGCCAATAAGAACGCATTGGCATAGTAATTCTGAAAACCATATTGCTGCACGGCCCTGTTCCATGCGAGGTTCCCATATTTATCAGTCCGGGTCATTAACGGACGTCCTGCGCCCTCACTTGATATAATGATAAAACCCCCGTCAGGCATTTGAGCCAGGCTCAGGGCTGTTACCGAAGAATCAGTCTGATAGGTTTTTAAAAACGTGGTGGAAGTCTGTATGCCAGGTCCCTTTTTGCAGGCAAGGGCAATACATAACAAGAGGATTGCCAGAACAAACCGCCTTAGTTTACTATTTGCTTTCATCAATGATCTTTCCATTCTGGTCTGTTGTAAGAAATCCGAAAAAACCAACGCTATTTAAAAGCAGGGGCTGAGAATTGACCCCGAGAACAAAAGAATTCCCAATGTTTGCCGCCCCCACTGCCTGGGAAGTAGAACCATTTACCTCCGTAAAACTTTCCTGGGTTTTGTTTCCATTCGCGTCCGTGTTCAATATCCAGCAGGTGCTATTGCCAGATCCATCCATAGCGCTCCCTGAAACCAATAATCCGCCATTCTGGTTGTTAATGGCATCATTAAAAGTAACGCCATTGCCCATTCCGGGAAAGGAGTTGTGCCACAGTATATTGCCATTAAAATCTATTTTAAAAATAGTCATGGACAAGCAAATCCCACAGGTAGCACAAGGAGGATAGCTTGGCAGGTCTTGTGGGGCCGACAACATGATAAAAATAAATCCATCTGGCCTACTGACAATTTTTTCAAAATTTGAAGGCGTAGTCGATAAATAATCCCAGGCAGTCGTCCCATTATTGCCATTGTTAACCCATGGCAATGAGCCAAAATTGGTATAGGTTTTTTGCAATTTTTTGGTTCCAGTGGGTGAAAAATAAGTAAAAGTCGGATAATTGACGCTTCCAGAATCGTCTCTTTCTGCCAGGCCGGCCACTGCTATTTCCCCATTTGGCCCAACGGCCAATGATGCGCCCAGGCTTTGGTTTTTGGGCAAGATGATTTGGTGGCCCCATAAACTATCCCCGTTCTGGTCAGTTTTTACAATATATACGGGGTCATCCATGCCAATAGGCGCATAAACAAAGCCTACTGCAACGAAACCATTGTCCGGCGTTTCGGTTACATCATAAAATTCCAAGGTATATTTATTGGCAAAAGGTTTTTGCCATATTAGATTGCCATAGGAATTCGTTTTTACAAGGTAGCCTGCCTGTGTAAAATTGTTGTTCGCCGCAAACGAATTTGAAGAGCCTGCCGCAATAAAACCGCCATCTGATGTAGAGCGTACTACCTGGAACACATCCTGATAAACCCCACCATAATTTTTATACCAGGCAAGGTTCCCGTTTTTATCGCATTTTTGAATAAAACCCTGCTGCCCCTGGTTCGCACTTGTACTTGTATAGCCACCAAACATATACCCACCATCGGCAGTTTCTTCAAAAGACCTGAGGATTTCTCCATAGCGGTCTCCATAAAGCTTTATGCCTGAAGTACTAGGGTTCGCGGTTGATGATTCAGGCGCTTTGCTGCAGCCAAGGCATACCAAGAACAGGCAGATAAAAATACTTATGTTTTTTTTAATCCCCATCAATGACAAAGAAAATCAATATTTATTTAAACGCCAAATAATTATGAAAAGAGTAAATAGTGAAATTGAATTCGTAATTCCTCCTCCTTCGCTAAAGCTTCGGCGGACAATGTAATTCGTAATTATTTAGAGGTTCCCGTTCGCATCGGTTTTCACGAACAATATCCGGTTCCCGTTTTTCCCTTCACCAAATGCATTCGTATAGCCAACAAACGCATACCCACCATCGGCAGTGGGTATTGCATAATTAAATTCGCCATTGTATTTTGTATCAAAAACCTTATCCCATACTTTATTTCCATTTGCATCAATCTTAAGCGCATATGGATAATTGACCGTATAACCGGTTTTTTGCATGCTTCCGCAAATGATAAATCCACCATCATTACACGGGGAAATACAATATTCGTTGACAGAGCCTTCTGCGGATGGAAATGTATTTTTCCAAGTGATATTCAGGTTATTATCTGCTTTTATGACAATGGGATATGAATTATTACTATTCCAGTCCGTCCTCGCTCCAAGAAATATTTCAGATGAATCAGGACCTTTAATCTGGAATTCGGGATAATCTTCAATGCTTTGGTTGCCGCTATCAATGATGGTTTGGATCACCGGCCCTTTTTTGGGTATCCTCGCTATAAATAATTTTGCATTGTCATCATAGGTCCAATTGTTCCTCGTGTATTTATCCCCGCAGATATCGTATGCTCCTGAGCCAGTAACCCCATATACAAAATATTGCAGTACCTGCCCATTCAGCCTGGTATCATGAAATGAATCAATTCTCAGGTATTTTAAATTTTGATCAAATACAAGGGTGGAATTTCCTGAATCTCTCCAACCAATCCAACCACCACAATAAGGAACGACATAGTTGGAGCCGGTTTGAAAAATTGGGCCATTGAACCAATTGGTGCCACCACTGGAAACCTGATAAGCCTGTATAACATTACCAGAAGTATCAATATTGGTAATGTTTAATCCACCCTGGAGGTTGAAAAGGTTCGGGCCTAACTTAGTTGCCCACCAATGCGGACTGATTCCCGGGTTAAGGTTAAACCAGTATTCAGGCATTATTTTCATCCATTCCTGGTTCCCAGACTTATCGGTCCTGATCAAAACCGGTCTTCCCGCACCTTCACTGCCAATGATCAAAAAGCCGCCATCAGGCATTTGCTCTGTATATGTTGCCTGGGTAGCAGAATCAGCCTGGTAAGTCTTCATAAAAAAAGCTGAAGTGGATGGGGGGATTTCTTTTTTGCACGAAAGCATTAACCATCCAGCCATGGTTAAAAATAATAGCAAAAGCAGGCTATTTATTTGCATCAATGATCTTTCCATTTTGATCTATATTCATCAGCCCGAAATAAGTAGTCGTACTAGCGCCCGCAGAAACAAGATTAACCCCTACCGCAAAGTTATTGCCAATGGGTATGGCACCCGCTGCCCATATGTTATATTCGCTTACCGGTAAAAAATTCTCCCATAATTTACTGCCGTTCGCATCCGTATTCAGAAGCCAGGTAGAGCTAATGCCGGCAGGATCAATAGTACCGCCTGATATTAACAAGCCGCCAACGGCATTATTGCTTATGCTATTCATGAATGCGCTTCCGTTTTTGCCAACAAAGTGCTGCTGTTTCCATTGAATATTACCTTTAAAATCCACTTTGAAAATCATAATGGAGTTTGGTCCCACTGCCTCAAGGTTCACCACTAAAATATATCCATCAGGCCTGCTTATTATTTTTTCAAGGCTCGAGGTAGTTGCATAATTATAATATCCTGAATTGATTACAGAACCCCACATTTTATATTCCGGAAAAGGATTGTTTACATTCTGATAATCAAGGAACCCGCCGTTATTATTTAACAATATAAATGATGGGTAATGCGTGTTCAAATCCCCAACGGTATCAGATTTTACCACATATCCCGCTATAGCAATATCGTCATTTGCCCCTGTTGTTACTGATGTACCGAAGCTCTGGTAGGAATTAGGATATAATTGTTTCGGCGGCCACAATGTTTTGCCATTATTATCGACTTTTACAACATAGGTAAAATTATCATTTCCATTATCGTAAATCCCTACTGCCACAAACCCATGATCAGGCGTTTCCGTTACATCAAAAAAACGATCGTCATAAATACCTCCAAAAGTTCTTTGCCATAAGGTATCGCCATTCGCATTCATTTTTACCAGGTAACAGTCTTCATGGGCATCGCCCCGAATGGCACCATTGCCGTATGACTCGGTTGTTCCGGCAGCTATAAAACCGCCATCAGATGTTACATGCACCACATTGAAAATGTCGAGGGATTTCCCTCCGTAAGTTTTTTTCCAAATCACATTGCCGTATTTGTCCGTCTTCTGTATAAAGCCCTGCTGGGCCATTCCTGCACTTGAGTTTGTGTATCCGCCAAACATAAACCCGCCGTCAGCAGTCGGTTCGAATGAGTTCAGGAAATAGCCATCCTGGTCTCCATAAATCCGGATAGCAGAAGAAGTGGGATTGGCACTAGTATTTATCTCAGTTTTTTGGCACGATGAGAACAATGCAAAAGGTGCAATGCTCAAAAAAAGAATATTTTTACCCCAATCCACAGACAAAGAAAATCAATATTTTCCTTAACGCCAAATAATTATGGAAAGAGTGAATGGCAAATGGTGAATTGTAAATAGGGAACATAGAATTGCAATTCGTAATTCTTAATTCTTAATTGAATTAAAGGTTCCCGTTCGCATCGGTTTTGATGAACAATATCCTGGTGCCTAAAAGCTGGTTACCAAAACCGTTGGATGATCCAAGGAATGCGTAACTACCATCATTTAGTTCTCTTGCGTAATACAAAACACTGTTCCCCGAAGCTGAAAATGTTTTTTCCCATAATTTGTTCCCGTTTTGATCGATCCTTAAAACATAAGGCTGATTGTTTTGATAAGCCGTATTCCCTATTTGCCCCACCATAATTGCCCCACCATCACTGCATAAAGTCATATTGTATAGTCTTGATGAACTATTGCCGACAGGAAATTCATATTGCCAGGCAACATTCAGGTTTTTATCCATTTTTATGACCAATGGATGCCACCGGGCTGGTCCATTATCTTCCCTGAGGCAAAGCAATAGAATTCCTGAATCACTTGTATTTGTTGACCATTGCACTCCGTCAGAGTATCTTTTATCACCACTGTCAATAATGGTCTCAATAGCCTTGCCAGATGCGGAAATCTTAGCAGCGAAAATTTTGGTAGGATTGCCCCATGCCCAATATTTCCTCGGGAATTTGGTGCCTGAGATAACATAATCGCCGGATAATGAAATACTATTCAAAAAGAATCCGAGGGTTTTACCTCCAAGCGTTGAATCCGGGAATGAATCTACCCTTTGCTGTTTAAGGTTATTATCAAAAACATAAATTTTGTTTACAGAAGGAGCGCCTGAAGCTTGGCCGTTACAAAAAGGGGCAATATAATTTTGGCCATCCTGTATCATAACACCAAAATTCCAGGCGTTTATGCCCGCCGTATCGTTTATATTGCCAAATGTATCCAGTAAGGTAAACGTGCCATTGTATTGTGCCAGAAAATGACCTGGATCTTTGGTATTAAAGGCATTCCATGTACCTTGATTTGGGTTTAATGGGCCTGGGAAACGATATTTTTGAATCACTTTTTGCCATCTAAGGTTTCCGGATTTATCAGTCCGGATCAAAAGTGGCCGCCCAGCGCCTTCGGTTGATACAATAATAAATCCACCGTCAGCCATTTGCTCCAGGGTTACCGATTCAGCTGAAGAATCGGTCTGATAGGTTTTAATAAAAGTGCCTGCTTTGGATACATTTGCTGCTTTTTTGCAGGAACTGAATTGGCAAAGTGCCAACAGTAAACAGATAAAAAGACGGTATTTATTATTTGCCATTCCCAAGGATGTTACCATTTTGATCTGTTGTTAAAAACCCAAAAAAATTGGCGATATTCAAATGGGTTGAGCTTAAATTAACACCCATAGCATAAGAGCTGCCTACAGGTATTACCCCGGCCGCAAATGCATTAAATCCTTGCACCGGTATATCGGTTTCCCATAATCTATTCCCGTTTGGGTCCGTGTTCAGCATCCAGCCATGGTTTTTCCCGGATTCATCAACTGTAACGCCTGAAATGAGCAAGCCCCCTTGAGGATTATTGACGGCATCATTCATAGAAGCAGTGCTAAGTCCCTTAAATTGTTGGTTCCATAAGATATTGCCGGTAATATCTACTTTAAAAAGCATCAATGAATTTTGTGGTGCGGATAGGTTTACTGCAAAAATATATCCATCGGGCTGACTTATTATTTTCTCGGCACGAAAAGAATTTGCATAAGCAGGAACCAGTCCGCCCCAGCTTTTATATTCTGGAAAAGGAAGCGCACTTGTGATGCCTGACTTGTCAAGGGGGACTCCAGTGGGCGACAACAGGATAAAAGATGGATAATCAATTCCCTGATCAGTAGCTAATGTGGATTTGACGATATAACCCGCCACTGCTATGTCTCCATTCGCACCCACGGCAACAGAGGCCCCCAGGGCGGAGAAAAACCCCTGATAATATTCCCTGGTCCACAATTTATTTCCGTTCTGATCTGTTTTTACGATATACACGCAATCACCATAAGCAGGATCATCTATAAACCCAACGGCCACGAACCCCTTGTCAGGCGTTTCAGCAACGTCAAAAAACTGATCAGCATAAATACCCCCAAAAGTTTTTTGCCAGAGAGTATCACCATTGGCATCTGTTTTCACCATGTACGCATCCCAATAATAATCCTGGCGCGTTGCACCGTGGCCATAAGAGTTCGTAGCGCCAACCCCGATGAAACCACCGTCTGATGTGGCGTGTACTTCCATGAACAGGTCTTCCAGTGGTCCACCATAATTTTTGTACCAGACCACATTCCCGTTCTTGTCTGTTTTTTGGATAAAGCCCTGCCCGGCATCGCTTGGGCTATTGTTTGTGGCCCCGCCAAACATATAGCCACCATCGGGCGTTGCCTCAAAAGAAAACAGGAGGTTACCATCATTATTGCCATAAAAGCGGATGGCAGAGGAAGTAGGATTTGCAGTGGTATCTACGGTCGCTTTTTGACACGATGAGAACAATGCAAAAGATGCAATGCTCAAAAAAAGAATATTTTTACCCCAATCCACAGACAAAGAAAACCAATATTTATCTTAATGCCAAATAATTATGAAAAGAGTGAATGGTAAATAGTAAATGGTAAATGGGGCTCCGCATTCGTAATTCCTAATTCTTAATTCTTAATTGAATTAAAGGTTCCCGTTCGCATCCAGCTTTACAAACAAAACCCCACTCCCGTTTTTACCATTGCCAAACGAGTTGGTATAGCCAATGATGGCGTATCCTCCGTCTGCTGTTTTTATACCCGTAAAAAACTGACCGCTGACTGAGGATATTGTCTTATCCCATTGTTTATTGCCATTAGCGTCAATTTTCATGACATAGGGCTGGCTGTTAACTGCTGCTGGCGTCCCAATATACCCGCACAAGAGATAACCACCGTCACTGCATTGAGAGGCATCTCCGAAAACCAATGCACTTTTATCCACATGATATTCTTTTTCCCAGCTAAGTTTAGCATTATTATCAAATTTCATAACAACAGGATAAAAGGTATTTGTTAAGTTATCCTGGCGGGAAACAGGAACTAATATTCCTGAATCAGCGGTTTGAAGAGGCCATTGTGTGATATCGGAATGTCTGAGGTCCCCGGTGTCAACCATGGTTTCAATGATTGGGCTTCCGGGTTTTATAATAGCGGCATAAACCTTATGATTATCCCTGAAGGTCCAGTTTTTTCTTGGGAATACTTCTCCGCTTATTTTTATACTTCCGTTAGGTTTATAATCATAGACAAAAAAACCGATATTCTTGCCTCCAATATCAACATCAGGAAATGTAGAAGCCTGAAGGTTTTTAAGATTTTTGTCATACGCATAAACATAATTATTGGATGGACTACTGGAACTTAGCCCATCACATACGCCCACAAAATAATTTGTAGCGTTGGCCAATAAGGGACTGATAGTATATGTCGAAAGCCCGGGATAAGTACTTAGCAAATTGGTTTGGTTCAAAATATTCCCAAGGTTATCAGTTTGCGTAAAAACAGCCCCGCCTTGCATGATAAGGTGGTATGGATCAGGATCATTGTAAATATCCCATTCCCCGGCATAATAAAAGCACAAATAATTATTTATCGTTTTCTGCCAAAGCTTGTTGCCATATTGATCTGTTTGAATCAATACAGGACGCCCAGCTCCCTCGTCGGCACCAAGGAGAAAATCACCATTCGGGAATTGTTCCACACTCACAGCCTGGGTGGAAGAATCCGTGGCATAAGTCTTAATAAAAGTCTTAGCAGTGGATGGAGCAGTATTAGTCCCTTTCTGACATGATCCCAAAATGGATACCATTAATGCGATCCTCAAAATGGTTTTTATACTATTTACTGCTTTCAAGAATTTTTCCATTTTGGTCTGTAAATAATAGGCCGAAAAGATCTGGCTGAAAGGTATTAACCGGGCTAAGGTTCAACCCCAAAGCATAGGTATTCCCCATTGCTACAACACCGGAAGCCCAGAAGGTATAACCGCTGATCGGAACATGAGACTCCCATATTTCATTGCCGCTTGCGTCCGTGCACAGGAGCAATGTATGATGGATGTTAGATGTATCGGTTGTTCTACCTGATATTAAAAAGCCGCCGGTAGAATTTATAGTAATATCATTCAATGCGCATCCTGCCAAACCGGTAAAATGCTTGCTCCATTTTACATTTCCGCTAATATCTACCTTAAAAAGTTCAATTGAATTTACGGCCCCTGATATATTTACTGCAAAAATAAACCCATCAGAAACCGCGATTATTTTTTCGGGATTATAAATGATTTCGTACTCAGGAATTTGTGTTCTCAGATCGGGCATGTAGCCAAAGCTGGAATAAATCTGAAAGGGTGAATTCAAATATATACCCTTTGGGTTCAATAGTATAAAAGCGGGATAATGAATGTACTGCTCAGATGACAGATCAGATTTAACATGATAGCCAGCTATGCCAATATTTCCGTTTGATGCTACACAAACGGAGGCGCCAAAACTAAAATAATCATTTGGGAATAACGTATGAGACCATAAAAGATTACCATTCTGGTCTACTTTCACCACATAAGTTGAATTGCCATGAGATACAGTGTTATAAATGAACCCAACCGCTACAAACCCATTGTCAGGTGTTTCGGCCACATCAAAAAATCGGTCAACATAATTTCCACCAAAAGTTTTTTGCCAGACTACCGTTCCATTTCCATCTGTTTTCACGAGGTAACAATCAGCATTATAGTCCTTTAATCCATTTCCATAAGAGGTGGTGCCTCCCGCAGCAATAAAACCCCCATCAGAAGTAGGATGCACGGCATTAAACAAGTCCCAGTTTGCTCCTCCGTATTGTTTGTACCATTTTATGTTCCCGTTCTTATCCGTCTTTTGAATAAAACCTTTTGAGGTCTGGACTGAATCAGAAAGGGTATAGCCGCCAAACATGATCCCGCCATCAGCCGTTGGCTGACATGACATCAGAAAATTGCCATACGAATTTCCATAAATCTTTACACCAGAGGTGGAAGAGTTGGCAGCTTGATTTACCGGAACTTTGGAGCAGGAGAGGCATAAAAACCCCAGACCTATCGTGTAAAATAATATCTGTTTTCTAAAAACCACAGACAAAGAAAACTATTATTTTGCTAAGCACCAAATAATTGAGAAAGAGTAGATGGCATTTTGGAAATTGGGAATATCCTTTTTTCAGACAGTAATAATCAATATCAATGCAATTATCGCCGGCAATGCCTGAATAAAAAATATTCTTCTGGTAACCGTAACAGCGCCATAAATCCCAGCCACAGCAACACAGATCAAAAAGAACGTCCCCACATTCTTAGCCCAAACCATATCCGAAATAAACAAAGACCATATCAAACCGGTTGCCAGAAACCCATTATATAATCCCTGGTTCCCGGCCATAACTTTTGTGCTTTCAAAAGATTCTTTGGTTAACGATTTGAAAACCTTGGGACCACGGGTAGTCCATGCAAACATTTCTAAGTACAGAAAGTAAAGGTGCAAAAATGCGATGAATCCAATGAGGCATTTGATGAGAATAAGCATATTGATGATATTTGAAAGACAAATATAGGGGATTGAATTTAAACCTATAAGGTTTTAAAAACCTTATAGGTTTGTGCGATATTTGATCTTCCAACCTTTGCCAACCTATCATCGTCTATGTTAATTCATATCAGCCTGCCATGAAGCCAAGCAAAGATAAAATAAACGAATACTTCGTCCTCACCATCAGGTTCTTACTGGCTCTTGTTTTCTTGAATTATGGGATTGCAAAGCTTGTAGGTGGTCAGTTTGGAATATCAGCAAAGGATGCAATGCTACCGGTAAAAGACCTTGGCCTTTTTAAACTTTTCTGGTACTTAATGGACCAAAACCCTTTTAAGGTTTTTATTGGGGTATTCCAGATCATTACCGCTGTATTTATATTGATAAACAGGGCGATGCTGATAGGTTTATTCTTGTTTCTCGTCATTGTTGTTAACATCCTGATAATGGACATTACCTATCTGAAAATGCCTGGATTTTATGATATTTTGACATGGTATATCCTACTGGATATCTATGTGTTATATTATTACCGGGTTCGGTTTATCAATGCCTGGACAATTCTCACGGCAAAGTTTGTGTTTGTAAATAAATATTCATGGTGGGTATATCTGACACTTCCGCTTGCTGCAATCCTGCTTGGAGGTATTTTGATATTTGTTCCGAGGGTATTATATCTCCTTATCACAAATCCTCATGAATTGTCAGTTGATTTAAATTTGATGGTGAATGATGTGAAATTGGCTGTCAGTAAGGTTCGTAATTGAAATCCTTTATTTCCGTTAACTCCATTACTGCCGACTGTTCCTATCTTTGCCGCATGGAGTTTAAAAATAAAACCGTCATTATTACCGGGGCGTCATCTGGCATCGGTCAGGCATGTGCGCTGGCCTTTGCAAAGGAAGGATGTAATCTTGCCCTGGCTGCGAGGAATCTCGAAAACCTTGCACATACGGCATCAGAGTGTGAAAAACTGGGCATAAAAGTTATTGTTGTCCAGACAGATGTGGCGATAGAAGAAGATTGCAAAAACCTGATCGATCAAACAATTAGAACTTTTGGAGGAATAGATATACTCATCAATAATGCCGGCATGACTATGAGAGCTTTGTTTTCAGAAATGGATCTTTCTGTTTTGAAGCGCGTCATGGATGTGAATTTTTGGGGAACTGTTTATTGTACCAAATATGCACTACCATCTTTGCTTAAATCAAAGGGTTCTGTAGTTGGTATTTCCTCAGTTGCGGGATACAAAGGTTTGCCGGGAAGAACCGGTTATTCAGCATCTAAATTTGCGATGAATGGGTTCCTGGAAGTATTGAGGATAGAAAACCTCAAAACCGGGCTTCATGTATTGATCTGTGCCCCCGGATATACTGCCTCCAATATCCGCAATACGGCACTTACCAAGGATGGAAGCATTCAATCTGAATCACCCCTGGATGAAAAGAAACTTATGCAACCTGAAGAAGTTGCTTCTTCCATTGTGAATGCCATCAAAAAAAGAAAGAATGTATTAATCCTGACAACATTGGGCAAGTTTACGGTGTTATTGAATAAGTTCTTTCCGAAGTTTATGGATATGATGGTTTACAACACCATAGCCAAAGAAAAGGATAGTCCGTTTAAATAGAAAATGAAATAAAGAAATAAAAAGAAACCGCAAAGAGCGCAAAGGCTTCACAGAGTACGCAAAGAACAACTCTGTGTTCTTTGCGATACCTCTGCGTTCTCTGCGGTTACCTTTTGAAGCTATATTATAATGCTACAAACCATACAACGATATACTGCAGATGCTATGGCCGACTTATACAGTGTGGCCATGAACCCATCTGATATTCAGATACAACCTACACGGAAAGAATTTACCGGAGACTTTACAGTCGTGATTTTCCCGCTCACCCGATTTTCAAAAGAAGACCCTCCGAAAACAGCCACCAGCATCGGCGAATACCTGAAAACCAATATCCCTGAAATAAAAGGTTTTGATATTGTAAAAGGTTTTTTGAATTTATTGTTGAATGATGAATTCTGGTACAACTACCTGGCATCGGCAACCAATAATTGGGAACAGGCTAAGAATAAACAAACCATTATGGTGGAGTATTCTTCGCCGAATACCAATAAACCGTTGCACCTTGGTCACATCAGGAATAATTTATTAGGCTATTCAGTTGCAAATATCCTGAAAGCCAGGGGCCACAATGTCATCAAAGCAAACCTGGTAAATGACCGTGGTATCCATATCTGCAAATCCATGATCGCATGGCTGAAATATGGCAATGGAGAAACCCCGCAAACCTTTGGCCTGAAAGGTGATAAGCTGGTTGGGAAATATTATGTGGAATTTGATAAAGCGCTCAAAGGCCAGGTCTATGCATTAGAACAACTTGACAAAGTTGACAAAGAAGAAGCCGCCAAAAAAGCACCTCTCATGATCGAAGCCCAGGAAATGCTGCAAAAATGGGAAGCAGGAGATCCTGAAACCATACGCATCTGGAAAATGATGAACGGTTGGGTGTACGAAGGTTTTGAACAGACTTATAAATCCCTTGGAGTTGATTTTGATAAAACCTATTACGAAAGCCAGACATATTTACTTGGAAAAGACATTGTAAATGATGGACTTGCCAAGGGTGTATTTACCAAAAAAGCTGACGGTTCGGTTTGGATTGACCTGACGGGAGAAGGCCTCGATGAAAAACTGGTTTTGCGTAAAGATGGTACATCCGTTTATATTACCCAGGATATGGGAACAGTGATGGAACGGTTCAGGGAATACAACCTGGACAAGATGATCTATGTGGTTGGAAATGAGCAGGAATACCATTTTAAAGTATTGAAACTGATATTTAAAAAATTCGGTGAAAAATGGTGGGATCAATTGTACCATTTGTCTTATGGAATGGTGGAACTCCCCAGCGGAAAAATGAAATCCCGGGAAGGAACCGTAGTAGATGCAGACGACCTGATAGAAGAAATGCTGGAAACGGCTGAAAAACAAACGCGGGAACTCGGAAAAATAGAAGGACTGTCAGAAACCGAGCAACAAGACCTGTTTTACAAAATCGGGATGGCAGCATTAAAATTCTACATCCTGAAAGCAGACCCCAAAAAGCAGATGATGTTTGACCCAAATGAATCTATTGATTTTCTAGGGTTTACCGGGCCTTTTATTCAATATACATACACCCGTATCAAATCTATTTTCAGGAAAGCGGAAACCGATGGAATTTCGACTTCCCCTCAGAGTCTCCCGCAGGGGACTCTGAGGAACCCTATTCAAGGCCTAGAAAGAGAACTGCTTCAACTACTCTACCGCAAAAATTCCATTCTCGAGGATTCAGAAACAAACCTCTCCCCTGCACTAATGGCGAACTATATATATGAGCTTGCCAAAACATATAATAAATTCTATCACGATCATAAAGTATTGGCTGAACCCGATGCGGACATCCGGAATTTCAGGTTAATGCTGTCGCAGAAAACAGGGGATACTATTTTAGCGGGCATGGCTTTGCTTGGCATAGAAATGCCTGAGAAGATGTAAAACTATTTAGGTCTTCATTTCGTATATTTGTTTTGAACTTTGCGTCTTAGAGCCTTAGTGGCAAGTATTAGAGCCACAAAGTCACAAAGACGCTAAAAGGATAAAAATTAATATCAAAATGAAAATTTCAAATCTTCTCGTCATCTCTGGTTTGCTGCTGGTATATACTGCCTGTGCCAACCGCAATTCCAACGCGGCATCTGACATCCCAGCAAATACCCATCCTCAACCTGTCTATTCAGGTAAAACCGAAAAAGCCACCTTCGCACTTGGCTGCTTCTGGCATTCTGAAGAGATGTTTGCAGAATTAAAGGGAGTCATTGATGCCGTTCCCGGATATTCTGGCGGCAACAAACCCAATCCCAGTTATGAAGATGTTTGTACAGGAACCACGGGCCATGCCGAATCTGTAGATGTGACTTATGACCCTACGATAATCACCTATAATCAATTACTTCAGGTATTCTTTGCAGAACATGACCCTACAACACCCAATTATGCAGCACCTGACGAAGGAACCCAATACAGGTCGGTGGTATTTTACAGAAACGATGACCAGAAACAACAGGCTGATAAATATATACAGCAACTAACGGCTTCCAAGAAATATAACAATCCGATCATTACGCAGGTAGTACCTTTTACCAATTTCTACCAGGCGGAAGATTATCATTTACACTATTTCCGCAAGCACCCAAACCAGGGTTATATTGCTGGCGTCACGCGCCCTGAGATCGAAAAATTCAGGAAGGACTTTAAGGATTGGTTGAAATAGGCGGGATTCATTTTACAATCCCGCCCCCCCTCAAAATCTCACCAGCCTTTGGCCCTTCAATAAAGATCAAATCAATAATACTAAGGTTTGCTAAAAAGCCATATCTTTCTGTAAAAGCCTGCTGATAAGGCCTTGCTACAAAATGATCATCGTGTGCATTGAACCTTTCTTTTGGATGGATTTTACTTTTGTAATTATTGTATCCAGTTTCCCTTGCGTCAGAAACAAACTGAAGCTGTTGGAGATCAATTTTCAGCATCTTCATAATGAGTATCAACAAACCCTTGTTAAAATCAAACAGGCTATCATACTTAGTGCTATAAAACATCCCAAATTTGTGAGCATAATGCTCAAAAAAAACTGTTTTGCCATAAGCTGATTTAATACTTTGCCAATGCTGGTGCTGCCAGTGGGTATGGTTGTCAATCAGGATCTCTTTGATGGGCAAGCGTCTCCGCGATTGGTGGACTGGTACTATCAGATCAATAGGGCCATTCGCCCCTGCTATGGTGCAGCGGTTCCGGTAACTTTGCTTTTCAAAAGACTCCATGTCATCTATAATGACATGATCAAAACCATAAAATTTGCTCATATATTGAACACAAGGCAGGTACTGAAGTTCTAAGAGAATATTCATGATTGGATTCGAGCGCAATAATAGCCTTTTTTGCCTGTGTCTGGCTCGTAAATGATAAATTTGCAGGCTATTAATTCTACACTTTTGAATTTTATTCTCAATATCCTTCTGTACGGCATCGCATCATTACCTTTTCGGTTGCTGTACCTGCTGTCGGATTTTTTGTATTTTGTTGTTTATTATATCATTAGGTATAGGAGAGATATTGTAGAAATGAACCTGAAAAATGCCTTTCCTGATAAAACCGAAAAGGGAATAAAAGCCATATCCAAACAGTTTTTTAAAGACCTCGCCGACCTGGCTTTAGAAACCATCAAGATCCTTAAAATCACCCCGGAAGAACTTCAGAAAAGGATTTATTTTGCGGAAAGTGAGGCGTTGAAAAAGTATTTTTC
>JABDEJ010000053.1 GCA_013287095.1 Bacteroidota bacterium
CAGAATAACTCACAAATGTCCATCCTGAAGGGATTGTATCCGTAACTATTACACCCGTTGCCGGATCAGTTGAAGGACCATTGTCTTTTGTTTTGACCGTAATGGTTACAGTATCTCCATAACTATAGCAAGTTGGCGCTGTTTGCGTGACACTCATATCAATATCAAAAAAAAGCGACTGACAGGTGGTTCTTGGTCCACATGGCGTTAGCACCGCATTAAAATAGATCCGTATCCCATTTGAGTAATCTGTACCTGACGCTGCACTGAAATCATGCCCCCCCACAAAAAACATCATACTTCCGGCATTCGATGTAGATAGAATTTTTGCTGCAGATGCCGACATGTGATCGTACTTGTGAGAACCGGATGCAGGCGTACCGTTGTCAACAGTAATGTATCCATTGTTTTTAAACACCGATGCAGGGTTTGAACCCGCGGGAGTAAGGTACCATGTTTGTAAATAAGACCCGGGAATATTAAGCGTATTAAAGGAACCAAGGTACTGATTATAAGCTACATCAGGATTGGGATAAGACAAGGTTGTGTTTGTATTGTCAAGCGTTATCCCCTCAGTAGTCTGAAAAAAGCCTGGTGTACTGCCACCATTAAGGAAATTTTCATACGTCAACACGCCTTCGCATTGTGCCAGAAAATTGCCGCCAAAATCAAGGAACTTCTGGATACTATCGAGGTTGGCCTGTACTGCAGAGGCATTATGTGGTTGGGTAGCAATGGTATAGCAGCCCGTCATAAGCGTATGGCCTGAAAGGGTTGTATAATTCGTAGTAGGCGCATTAACATCAGTAAGATATCCAGTATGGATAGAACCATTGCCGGCGTCATTCAAAACGGCAATACTGGGGGTTTGTGTCAGCAGATATCTCTGATCAGCAGTGACCGCCGCGGTTGTCCTGTAAATATTTAATTTGGTTTTGGTAAGACCCGTGCTGCTGGCAGCTACTTTGGCATTAAAGGTATTAATGATTGCCCGTATCCCTGTAGTATCTCTTGGAAAAATCACCATTGGGCCACCTCTTAGGTTGTAAGTTGCTGTGCTTCCTGATGTTGGCAGGATCTGTTGCATTGAAGACGTAAAATCTATGCCGTCTTTTGCCTTGCCCGCTTTAATAAACCAATGAATTCCGGTTCTATTATCAAGGATGGTCAAAATAAGCCCGTAAGCATTTACATTGAATAGCTGCTTCCCGCTTTTTGTATAATAGTTCAATGAATCCATTGGTATCACGAATGATCCCACGGGAATGGCAACCATGTTAGACGATGGATTGGCGAGGTCATTTTGTGCATGAGTTTTCCCGGGCTTCAAAGTGACAAACAATAACAGGAGAAATATTTTTCCATAAAATTTCCAGCCGGGAGTGAAAATGCCGGACAATCTTATAAATAATTGATTGCGACATTCCAGGTCTGGAAATAATTCAGATAATATATTTCTGTTTTGTGCCAATATTTTAATTATCAGTGCAATACGGTTACGTTTCCATTCAGATAATAATGCCTCCCGTCTGTAGCTTCTGCATCTATCAGGTAAATATACACACCTTCCATTACTACTTCCCCTTTAAATGTGCCATCCCATGCATCATAAACATGATATGATTCGAAAAGCTTTTCACCCCATCGGTTGAATATCATCATGTGAATGTTTTTCAGGTTAAAACCTACCGCTCTAAAGGAGTCATTGATCCCATTTCCATCAGGCGTAAATACATCCGGAACATATATCATAGCTTGATACGAGATGTTGATATTCTCTATCGCAGTATCCACACAACCGAATTGATTCACGGCTATAAGCTTTATGGTTGCAGACCCCTTTTCGCCAAATGAAATCTGAGGTGAGGACCTTGCCCCTCCTATCGCCGGCTGATTGGTAATATACCATGTCCAGTCGGTTGCATCTTTTCCGGTATAGTTCAAAACGACGGGTTCATTCACTATCGGATCATGGGGTGTGTATGTAAAAGATGCCACTGGCGCAGGATGTACTTTTATTGTAAATGAGGCCGTATCGGTTTCGCATACATTTGTTCCGATCACCCGGAATGTCGTATTCGTATCCGCGAGTTTGGCATATATATTACTTGTTGTCTGGCCCGTATTCCATTGATAAGAAGTGGCCCCGCTTGCATACAACCAAACCGGTTCGCCAACACACTGTTGTGCTGGACCAAAAATACTCAGATGCATTTTCGGGTTCACGACTACTGAAGTACGGACAGTGTCCCCCCAGCAACCAGTCCTGTTTTGCTCAACGACTTTTACCTGGTATATACCGGGCGTATTGCACCAGGCAACAACGATTGAATCGGCGTGAACGTTATCTGAAACTATCGTTCCGCAGTCCACACTCCAGAAATAAGTGGACCCGGGCGTCGGGATTACTTTGTACACCTTAGTCTGCGAAAAAGCACAGACTGTATCGTTAGCCTGTGCTTTAACTTTAATGCTGAAATTCAGCAAAAGCATGATAATTAATATGTAATGCAGTAATCTCATTCAATTAATCAGATGACATGTACGGCGGAACCTGCCCCACTGGACAGGTTCCCAGATCAAATCTAATCATGAAAAATCAGCCCTCTCAATTAATGATGGAATATTGCTGACGTAGTAGGTTTTGGATTGACCACTACCACATGGCTTCCACTACCGGACACAGTTCCGGTACATCCAAATTTATTGCTTACTGCGGTTATGGTATATGTTGTACTTGCGGCCAGTACGCCCGTATTTATCGTATATGGATTAGCCGAAATATTGGTAAGAGATGTAGATGTAGTTCCATCGCTATATGTAAAATTCCATGGGCCTATCCCTGTAAAAGATACCTGGAAGCTTGAACCCGTATTGTTCCAACATAAACTGTCAACCCCTACAAGTGCTGCAGTTGGCAATGGCATCCGGTACACGGCAAGCTTTTGTGTATCGCCAACGCAACCGTGACTGTTCACTTCAACCACCTTAATGGTATCCGTGCCTGGAGTAGTTGACCAATCTACTGTGATACTGTCGGTGTTGTTACCGCTTGCGATGGTTCCATTAGGGACGGTCCAGTGATAAACTGATCCTGCGGTGTGATTAACGTAATAAGATGCACCGGTTTTTCCTGCGCACACGGTGTCAGGACTTGAGGTGCTTTGAGCACGGAGGGTACTTGCATACAGTGTCATGGCAAGGACCGTGAGGCCGAAAAGTAATTGCTTCGATTTCATGTGATTTGGTTTAATAAGTTTGAAAAATATTATTGAAGTTTAAGTTTACAAGGTTTTACGAAAAAAAAGCAAAGCCAAAGAGAAAATGGCATCCTCCTCAGCGAGGTGTAAAGTTAAAAACTTTTTTTTGGACTGGGAAATGTCGCCGTTTTTCTTGAAGCCCGTAACATCTCGTTGCGATATAATTCTTGACTTTGACAAGGCAATGCCATTGCTTGATTTTGTGGTTTTCATAAATTATTTAAATTTTTAGCCCCGAATATGGCCCTGGCAGGTTTCCATATCCAGGACAAAGAAACGACTATAAACCTCCCCCCGGTAGAATTAAAAAAATGATTGGTTTGTAGTTAAATTAACTACAAACCCTGATGTTTTGGTCGGTTCACCAATGCGCAATCAACTTCACTCCAGGTTTGGCAAAAATTGTCACATTATATTGTACCGCTTTTGAGCAACCTGACGTAGTGACTTCCGTAACAGTTATTATCCCGGTGCCAGGACCATTCCAATCGACAGAAATAGTGTGAGTTCCTTGTCCGGTTTGCATAGTTCCTCCCGAAGTCGTCCATGAATATGTATCTCCTGAATTTGAAGCCGTTGTGTAAATATTGCCGCTTGTATTTTCGCAAGTTGAATTGTTACCTGAAATGGCTGGATTGGGTAGCGGATTGACCATAATCGTAGCAGAGTTGGCTTTCACACATCCACTGGAATTGGTTTCAGTAAGGGTATAGGTTGTTGTGAGTATGGGAGAAACAGTGGGATTTGATGAAGTGGATGTAAAACCTGATGGCGAACTTGTCCATGAATAGGTACTCCCCCCAATTGCTGATCCACCAATGGGTAAAGATGCGCCGACACAAATTGCAGTGTTTGCAATTACCGAAGCAGCTGGTAAGGCATTAACAGTAATTGCAACTGAATTAGATTTTGAGCACCCTGTGAGCGTAATTATTTCGGTAAGGGTATAGGTTGTGTTAATAACCGGAGTAACTGAGGGATTTGAAGAAGTGGCCGTAAAACCCGAAGGAACGCTGACCCATGAATAAGTATGCCCACCTGTGCTGGAGGCTCCTATAGATATGGAAGTTCCGGAACATATAGCAGTATTTGCAATTACTGAAGCGGCTGGTAAAGCGTTGACGGTAATGACAACAGAATTAGATTTTGAGCACCCTGTGAGCGTAATTATTTCGGTAAGGGTATAGGCAGTGTTAATAACCGGAGTAGCTAAGGGATTTGAAGAAGTGGATGTAAAGCCCGAAGGAACGCTGCCCCATGAATAAGTATGCCCACCCGTGCTCGAAGCTCCTATAGATATCGAAGTTCCGGAACATATAGCAGTGTTTGCAATTACTGAAGCGGCGGGTAAAGCGTTGACGGTAATAACAACAGAATTAGATTTTGAGCACCCTGTGAGCGTAATTATTTCGGTAAGGGTATAGGTAGTGTTAATAACCGGAGTAGCTAAGGGATTTGAAGAAGTGGATGTAAAGCCCGAAGGAACGCTGACCCATGAATAAGTATGCCCACCTGTGCTGGAGGCTCCTATAGATATGGAAGTTCCGGAACATATAGCAGTATTTGCAATTACTGAAGCAGCTGGTAAAGCGTTGACGGTAATGACAACAGAATTAGATTTTGAACATCCGGTAGCAGTTATGGTTTCGGTAATGGTATAGGTAGTACTAACTACTGGATTGACAGTTGGGTTTGAAGAAGTGGATGTAAAACCCGAAGGAATGCTGATCCAGGAATAAGTATGTCCCGCTGTACTTGAGGCTCCAATGGAAATCGAAGCTCCGGAACATATTGCGGTATTTGAAATGACCGATGCGGAAGGAATCGGATTTACCGTAACAATTACAGAACTTGATTTTACACAACCATTTGAATTGGTTTCGGTGAGAGTATATGTTGTTGTGATTATTGGGGATACAGCTGGATTTGACAAAGTCGAGGTTAATCCCGCCGGATTGCTCGTCCAGGAATATGTGCTTCCTCCCACCGCAGTAGCCCCAATGGAAATTGAAGAGCCCGTGCAGATTGTAGCGTTAGATATAACCGCCGCCGCAGGTAAAGGATTTACAGTTAACGTGACGCTGTCATATACTCGTGTGCAATTTAATGAGTCAGTTACCTTTACTTTATATTTACCGGCAGTTTTAACATAAATATAACTTAAGGTAGAACCATTGCTCCAGGAATAAGTATAAGGTGATTTCCCGCCGGATATTGTTGCAGTCAATTTGAGGCTGTCGCCAGAACACACCGAAGCTGGTTTTGGGCTTACGCTAACGGAAACAGCGCCGATATAAACAACCTTTATCGTATCACAAAAGCTTCCATAACAAGATAAAAGAGGCGTACCGCAGACCTCGTAATTTACATAAGACGGGAAACTGGCACCCGTGCTTACATAAGTTGAATCGCAAGCGCTGGTGCAACTTAACCTTGAATTGTACGTAGAACCACTAAGAGAAGTCCATGTTATAGTAGATAAAGTCAAATTTTTAACTGCAAGAGTAGCCTGGCAGCCTGATGTAATATAGACTGTTTTATGAGGAACATAAGGCGCAGAAACGGACTGAAAACTATAAGATTGTGAATTTGCCCCGGGTTTGCAAAAATCAATTTCCCAAGGCCCCGTGCCAGTTATACAAAATGCAGATCCATAGCTATTTACAGTACCGCAATTTATAATATAAGTGGTTGCTCCCGTAGCGCCACTTATAGAAACAATTACCCCGGCCGCACTTGGATCAAGGGTTACAGTAAAATGTGCGCAATTAGATGATGAACAACATGTGCCGCTGCGTGTGATAGAAGGGCTGGTCCATGTTGTATCGGGATGACCCGTGAGGTTTACATTATATGACGGTGCCCCCGTACACCCGGCAAAAGTCTTTTGATAACAAAGCATACAAAAAAGCACAAACAAGCCAGTAGGCATCGCTCCTGCTATGGAGAAGTAATTAATTACTTTCCTGATCTTGAGAATGGATATGCTTAGTAAAAGTTTCATGAAAATGTTGACCGAAATTTCGGTCTTCGAAATACTACATCCGATGAATTAATTTCATGATAAAACGGTTTGAGGACAGCCCTAAAAGGACTGTCCCCATTCCGTCTGATCTTCAAATATTTACGCCACCCCGTTTAATTATGATGTATGGCAGATGTTGTAGGTTTAGGATTTACGACTACTACATGACTTCCACTACCTGAAACAGATCCGGCACACCCGAATTTATTGCTTACTGCTGTTATTGTATAAGTTGTACTTGCAGCCAGTACGCCGGTATTGATAGTATATGGGTTGGCCGAAATATTGGTAAGTGATGTGGATGTTGTTCCGTCACTATACGTAAAATTCCAAGGTCCTATTCCGGTAAAAGATACCTGGAAACTTGAACCTGTATTGTTCCAGCAGAGACTGTCTACACCGACAATCGAGGCAGTTGGTAAAGGCATTCGATACACCGCAAGTTTTTGGGTGTCACCAGCGCAACCGTGATCGTTCACTTCAACCACTTTAATGGTATCAGTACCGGGTGTGGTTGACCAGTTTACAATAATACTGTCTGTATTGTTGCCGCTGGCAATTGTTCCGTTTGGGACTGTCCAATGATAGGTAGATCCCGGTGTATTAGTGACAAAATACGCCGCTCCAGTTTTCCCTGCGCAAACAGTATCCGGACTTGCAGTGCTCTGGGCACGAAGTGTGGTGGTGCAAAATGCTGAACACAGCAGTAATGCGAGGATTAATAAATGTTTCGATTTCATGTGATTTGGTTTAAAAAGTTTGAAAAATATTGATTATAATGTGTTAAAGATTTGCCCTAAAGAAAAACTTCAGATAATAAGAAATGACATCCTCATCGTCAAGGTAAATTGACAGGATTTTTCCCGCTGATAATTTTAGAACATTTTGGATTGGCTGGCGTTTGACTGCCATTTTTTGTGACATACCAATCCCCCTCGGCAATAGCTTGCCAATCTGATAGTTTACTGGTTTCATGGTGGTTTATAAAGTTTGAAAGCCTCTGTTTATCTTAATCCATCTCCTACTTTTTTTTGACAAAGTGAATACAATAAAACTGCCCCCGGTAGAATCAAAAAGATGATTGATTTGTAGTTAATAAAACTACAAAAAATGAGTCAAGAAAGAGTATAACGCGCAGGCACCTAATGCGAAGAAACTCTTGATAAACTCCCATGCTCTCTTTTGATTCCATTCAACTGCTTCACCGTCCGTTCTTTCGCACTTCTCTATGCTTGCATATTACCTTTTCCTTACCTTTACAACACTTTAATAATCCAACATTATATGTTTTTAAGACGTTATGCAATCATGATTCTATTAACCTCGCTTCCGTTTTCATCTCATGGCCAAATTGCCAATTCTTTGATCACTCCGTACGAGATGCACAAAACCAATTATACTGCGACTTATGAAGAATGCAAAGATTGGTATGCAAAGGCAGATGCCGCATTTGAAACCGTCAAAGTATTGGATTACGGACCTACAGATGGCGGATACCCATTGCAACTCGCTGTTTATTCTATTGACAAGGATTTCGATCCTTCAAGCCTTCATCAAAAGAATAAAAGAATTATACTGATCATGAATGCCATTCATCCAGGAGAACCTGAGGGAGTTGATGCGAGTATGCTGTTGATCAGGGATATGGCAACACAAAAAGAATGGGCAGAAGTTTTGAAAAATGTAGTTGTTTGTATTATTCCACAATACAATATTGAGGGTGTCATCAACCGTGGTTCATTCAGTCGCGTGAACCAGGATGGGCCGGAAAGTTATGGTTTCAGGGGAAACGGGGAAAACCTGGATCTGAACAGGGATTTTATCAAATGCGACAGTAAGAATACCAAGGCTTTCGTAACGCTTTTTCGTGAATGGCAACCGGATGTGTTTATTGATAACCATGTAAGTGACGGAGCGGATTATCAATATGTTTTGACATATATCAGCAACACCCCCGGAACCCTGCCGCCGGACCTTGAAAATTTCATGCATCAATCGCTCACCCCTGCCATTAATAAAAGGACCACGCTGGACGGTTTCGAAATGACGCCTTATGTAGAATGCCTGAAAGAAAGCCCTGATTCCGGGATCATGGGGTTTTTGGCAACGCCACGTTATTCCATGGGATATACAGGATTATGGAATACACTGTCATATACTGTCGAAACACACATGCTGAAGCCATTTGACCAAAGATTACAGGCCACTTATAGTTTTATGAAAGCATGTATCAATGAAATGCATGAAAATTCAGACAAATTGGGACAACTTCGTAAGGAAGCACAGGTGTATAATGAAAAGAAAACCGAATGGGTGCTCCAATGGAAAATGGACACTGTAAAACATGACCTGATTGAATTTAAAGGATACGAAGCAGGGCATAAACCAAGTTTACTAACAGGCGCTCCCCGATTGTATTATGACAGGGAAAAACCGTACGATAAAAAAGTACCCTACTTCAATTATTTTAATCCCGTTGTGACTGTAAAAAAACCGGAGTATTATCTCGTCCCTCAAACCTGCAACAAAACGATTGAATTGCTCAAGTTGAACAAGATAGAAATGCAACCTTTGGAAAAAGACACCACTTTAACTGTTAATATGTACATGCTCCATGATTTTGAGAATAGTCGCGGGAAAACACCATTTAATGGTCACTATCTTCATCATGATCTAAAACTTCATACAGAACAACAAACAGTCACTTATCATAAAGGGGATTACATCGTCAAAACAAATCAAGCCGGAATCGCCTATATTATGGCAACCCTTGAACCCCAGGGAGAAGATTCTTATTTTGCCTGGAACATGTTTGATGGAATTCTCCAGACGCGCGAGTATTTTTCAGATTATGTTTTTGAAGATATTGCCTACCAATTCATTCAGGAACATCCGGACATAAAAAAAGCATTTGAAGAAAAAAAGAAAACTGACCCTGCCTTTGCTTCCAATCCGAAGGCACAGATTGACTGGGTTTACCGTCAATCGCACTATTTTGAAAAATCGTTTATGAGGTACCCGGTGGGGAAGGTGGAAGAGTGAGAAAGAGAAAGAGAAAGAGAAAGAGAGCAAAGAGCGGGATGGCAGCCCTGCAAGGGCGCAATATATCAGAGCAAAGAGCAAAGCCCGGATAACAATTCTAAAATCAGATTTATCCGTAGTTTTACAGCTTCAAAACATTCATCATGAAAAACGCATTAATAGCAATAAGCTTAATTATGGCATCTTTTGGTAATATCAATGCCCAATCTGCAGGACTCAATTACCCCAAACCAAGAAAGGCTGATATATCTGATAATTATTTTGGGACCAAAGTAGCCGACCCATATCGCTGGATGGAAAATGACACAACAGCAGAAGTTAATGAATGGGTGAAAGCCGAAAATAAAGTGACACAGGATTATCTTGCCCAAATCCCTTATCGGAAAGCTATTCATGACCGATTAACTGATATCTGGAATTATACGCGCTATTCTGCTCCTATTCATAAGGGAAATCATTTTTTCTATAGCAAGAACAATGGCCTTCAGAACCAGAGCGTTATGTACAAACAGGATAATGCCAGCGGAGAAGGCGAAGTTTTCTTCGACCCAAATAAATTATCAACTGATGGCACGGTTTCCCTTGGTGGAACTTACTTTAACAAGGACGGAACCAAAATGGGTTATACCATATCCCGTTCCGGGAGCGATTGGGAAGAAATATATGTCTTAGATGTAAGTACTGGAAAACGCACCAGTGATTCCATCCGCTGGGCTAAATTTACCGATGTGGCCTGGCAGGGTGATGGCTTCTATTACAGCCGTTTTGATGAACCGGCCAAAGGCACCAATGGGCTTGTAGCAGAAAATATCAACCAGAAAATTTATTTTCATAAACTTGGTGATCCGCAAAGCAAAGATGTGCTGATTTATAGTGATCCTTCCCGCCCAAAAGTAGGCGTAGGTGCTTCGACAACAGAGGATGAACAATATTTACTTATTTATGCTACCGAAGGCGCTTCAAGCGGAAATGAAATATTCTATCGTAAAGCAGTGGATATGAAAGGCGCTTTCACAAAACTTAATGAGGGCTTCAAAGACAATGTATCAGTGGTTGATAATCTCGCTGACAGTCTTATCGTTTTAACTGATAAAGGCGCACCAAAATACAAGCTTGTTTTGGTAGACCTTAAGCATCCCGAAGAGAGCCGCTGGCAAACCATTATCCCTGAAAAAACAAAAGTACTCCAGGGCGTTAGCCGCGCAGGAGGAAAGTTTTTTGCGCATTATATGAAAGACGCTTCGGCATTAATCGAGCAATATTCTGATGGAGGAAAACTGGAACGTGAAGTAACATTGCCTGGCTATGGAAGTGTTGGCGGTTTTGATGGTAAAAAGGATGATAAAGAAATCTATTATAGTTATACCTCATTCACCTATCCATCAACTATTTTTAAATATGATATTGCTTCAGGAAAATCAGAGGTGTATCGGAAACCTGAATTAAAATTCAATCCTGACGATTATGAAAGCAAACAGGTGTTTTTCCCGTCTAAAGATGG
Source organism: Bacteroidota bacterium (assembly GCA_013287095.1). The sequence goes on from JABDEJ010000053.1 coordinate 10,829, forward strand.
CACAAAAATCCCAATGTTTATCGTGTACAAAAAGGGAATAAAAATGGATGGGAATAACCCAACCATGCTATATGCTTATGGAGGGTTCAATATCAGTTTGTTCCCCGATTTCTCAGTATCCAGGATGATATTACTGGAGAAAGGTGGGATATATGCATTGGCTATCTTACGTGGCGGTGGCGAATATGGTGAAGAATGGCATCAGGCGGGCATGTTGGAAAAAAAGCAAAATGTATTTGATGATTTCATGGGAGCTGAACAGTATCTCATTGATAACAAATATACCAGCAGTGCTAAACTGGCCATATCCGGTCGTTCAAATGGAGGGTTGCTTATTGGAGCATGCATGACCCAAAGGCCTGACCTATGCAAAGTGGCATTTCCAGGCGTCGGTGTATTGGATATGCTACGTTATCATAAGTTTACGATTGGCTATGCATGGGCTTCAGAATATGGCTCAAGCGATAATGCAGATCAGTTTAAATATCTTTATAAATATTCTCCTTTGCATAATCTAAAGGAAATCAATTACCCAGCAACCATGGTTACAACAGCTGATCACGACGACCGTGTGGTGCCAGCACACTCATTTAAGTTTGCAGCCACGCTCCAGGAAAAAGGCAAGGGCAATAATCCGTACCTGATCCGTATCGATACAAAAGCAGGCCATGGGGGTGGAAAACCTACTGCCAAACAAATTGACGAATGGGCTGATATCTGGAGTTTTATGTTTTACAATATGGGTGTAACATATTAATAATATTCAAACCTATAAGGTTTTTGGGGACATTATAGGTTTACGCGAAAATTAATCAACCACCAATTTCTGCCTTCCCATTTGCCCATTTGAAACAAGGTTCACAAAATAGATACCTGGTGGCATCCCTTGCAAGTCTATACTAAAATTATTGACTCCTTGAACTAATGTTATGCTGGGAATCGATTTTACGACTTGTCCTAACTCGTTTATTAGCAATATCTCAGCTTGCGAAGATTGGTTTAAAAACAACGAAACCTGCGCTGAACTTTTTGCCGGATTTGGGAATAGGCTGAAATTAATGTTTTCATTTTTTTCGGGAGTTATCCCGGTTAATCGAACGTGATCAAAATCATTGAAAGTTACGCTTTTGCCAAAGGGGGCTTTTGGTGAGTAATTAATTGTAAGTATCGGGCTTTTCTTGCCGGGGCAATAATATATGTACGAGGTGGAGGAATCATAGAACATGAATGAAGCCACCCCAGGCCCTGTGTAAATAGAATCCACCACAGTCTGAGTCACGTTCAATCTTAATACACTGTCGTATTGAGTATTCCTTATTTTCATAGTGCCGTATGCATCAGCTTTTACATTGTATGTGCTTCGTGAATAAGCAGCATTGTTTCCGAATGGTGTGGTATTGTATGAAGCTGATTTGGTGTAGCCAAATTGAACAGGGTATGCGAGCTGGGTTAAAGCAGTCTTGAACTTTACGCCGTTCGAAGCCATCATGGCAGAGTCATACCCAGCGTTTCCTAACTCATTAATCGCTGTATTTGTCATATCGTAATAGGTGTATGAAAATCCTCCACGAAAGGCGTTTTCACCTGCTACATTTGCAGTTTTAAAGTCACCATTATACAGTGTTTTCTTGGGATCAACATAGTTTGTGATTGTCGAATCCATAGCCGAATCCCGTTTCAGTTTGCTAAAATCCCAAGTCTGATTTATGCCTGCAGGTCCTGGTTCAACACCTGTAGTATCGGCAGTAAGTGTGATTTGCTGGTCACCAATGTTATAATTAATGGTGGAAGTCAGGGTTGGGGATTGGGCATGAAGCACAGTTGCTAAAACCGCGCATACGATCAAAAGTAAAGTTTGTTTCATGACTGTTAAATTTTGACGAATCTAACTTATTATTATAGAGTTACAATAGGGTCACATAAATATTTAAGTTCATTTATCGCCAAAAACATATCAAATGCCGATTGGGATTATTGTGATTTTAAATTCATACGACATTGACAATAAAACAATTAAGGCCTATACAAGTAATCCAGGTATATCGGGATTTTTACTTGCAAGGCGATTGAAGGCCTTTTTAATATAGAGGCAACGCCTTGTCTTCAATCATTTATTACTTTTGTGCAACACATCTTAAAACTTTTACGTTAATCGGGTCATGAAGCGTCTCAAATCATTCTTTTTTTTATTTCTTCTTTTTGTACTTCCATATTTTTCTTTTGGACAAAAAGAACAGGCCCCGCCACCACCAAATCCGAATCTGGACAGCCTCAAAGCAAGGGAATTAAAACTTCGCGATCTTGGTGATTCCATGACGCAGGGAATCACCCAAACCAGGAGGATCTATTGTCTCAAGAAATTCATTCCACTTTTGGTAAAAACGCTTGAGATCCCGGGGGCTTATGATTATCAGTTCGATTCATTGAAATTCATGAATATCTTAGAACCGGATGACAAAAGTTTCAGGTTGTTGAACTGGTCATTAAAATACAATGACGGTTCATACCGCTATTATGGCGCGATATGGATGAAAAGTGACGGCCCTTTAAAACTTATTCCAATGCATTGTGATACGGGGAGTTATGATGTATATGACATTGACACACTGGTTACAGGAGCAGATCCGTGGATAGGGGCATTGTACTATAAAATGATCACACAAAAAACGAAAAACAAAACATATTATATCCTATTGGGATGGGACGGGTTTAATTATTTAAGCGACCGGAAATTTATTGATGTCCTGAGTTTTGACGAACATGGGAAGCCGGTTTTCGGAGCCCCTATTTTTGATGTCAAAGGCAAAATACAAGATCGGATTGTATTTTATTTCAGCGGTAATGTCACCATGGCGCTCAAGTATATCCCCGAATATAATATCATCACCTTTGATCATCTCGTACCTCCAAACCCTGCCAACGAAGGGAACCTGTTTTCGTATATTACCGATGGTTCCTATGATTTCCTCCAGCTAAAAAAAGGTATATGGGAATGGACGGATGATTTGTTTATCAATTTCAAAAAACCGATTAAAGAGGCAGGGACTACGGGAGAATAACAAAGGATAAAGCAAATACAACCCCAATATAAAATTGAAAACGGGCTCCCCGTAAAGGAAGCCCGTTTTCATGAAAAGGGGACTTAAAAACGCACTTATTTACTTTATGGGTTTCGCAGTTTTATGCGCGTGATGAACCACATGTTTTACCTGTTTCTTATCTTTTTTGATGTCCTTTTTATCAGCCTTTGCATCTTTCTTATCGGCTTTGATATCTTTTTTATCAGCCTTGATGTCTTTTGCCTCTTTTTTAGCAGCAGCTTTGTTTCCTGAAGCTACATCTTTTTTAAGAGCCTTTTTGTCCTTTGCAACATCTTTTTTGTCTTTTTTGATGTCTTTTTCATCCTTTTTAACATCCTTTTTGTCTTTCTTGATGTCTTTTTTATCTTTCTTCACTATCTTCTTTGCAGTAGTAGTATTTGCAGAATTAGAAGAACCATTCTGGGCCAAGCCCAGGTTTGCAGTTAATAATCCAACGCTTATCAAAGCGCCGATAACCAGATTTTTTACACTCATTGCTTTCAACATTTTATTTTGTTTTTATTGTTTGTTGATGCTTTGAGTAAAAAAGAAGGCTCAGGTTTAAAAGAATCTGAAATTAATTTTATGTATCCTGATTATTGGAGTGTGGGATATTACCGATTAATGAACGGATTTGGTCTATAGGCCGTTTTAGTTAAAAAAAGGTTAAAGTTTTGGATTTCATATTAAAACCCTTAATTTTATCTTAAATTTTGCCAAAATGAAAAGGACAATCTATGCGTTGGTTGCATTTATTTTGCTCATAATGAGCCTGAATTCATGCAAGAAACCACCTGAGTCATCTCCTGCACCGGTATATAACATGAATTTTACTTTGTCTGCCGGGACAGCGCCGCTGTTGCCTGGCCCTGGCCATGTAGTTACAAATACTACGTTGAGGTATTATTTGAACTATGTGCAGTTTTACGTTGGTTATCCACGGCTTGAAAAAGCAGATGGCACGGAGGTGCCTATCACTAACCTTTTTGTAGTGGAATTTAATGATGAGCCTGTCGCCACTCCAAATTCGGTCTATAACAATACATTTAGCTTTTCGGTACCAGCGGGTACCTATACTGGCATAAAATTTGGGATTGGCGTCCCTGATAAAATATTAGATACCATTAAGCATTTTCATTATGGTCTTAACGATCCATTAAGCGCGGATTATTGGGGCATGCTTTGGCCAGGTGTAGATAGTGTTATCAGGAACATTGCCATTGATATGTTGGCAGATACTTCAAAACAGCAAAACCAGGCCGTAAACAGGGACTATACTTTCCACATCCTGGAGGATGCGCCCAATTCCCATGCAGTAAATATCTATTCAGATATACTTTTCCCTGAAGCCTTTACAGTTAGCAACGGGGACAGTCGGACGGACACGTTCAATCTGGACTTTAACAAGGTATTCTTCAACATCGCCAACCCCATTGATCTCAGGAACAGCGTTTCCGGGGATATGAATACAGCCCAGAATATTCCGCTCGGCGAAATGATCAATAAAAACTTTTACAGTTCAATAACTTTAAAATAGAATAAAGATGGGCTACATATTAAAGAATTTCCGGCAAAAGCCCATCTATCTCTTGATGGGATGCCTGGTTTTAATAGCATCCGGATGTCACCAACCTGGCACTAAACCATCAACTTTTAGTACCACGCCTTATGTCTATCCGGCCTTGCCTGATTATGTGCCTCCCGTGCAATTATATATCCCAGCTGACAATCCTGAAACCGTAGAAGGTATTGCCCTTGGCAGAGACTTGTTTTATGATTCCATTTTATCAAGTGATTATCACCATGCCTGTGCAAGCTGTCACCATCAGGCTTACGCTTTTACAGACAGGGGCAATCCATTGAGCAAAGGAGTGAATGACAGCCTTGGAACATTTAATTCCATGGCGCTTTTCAATATACCCTGGGAAAGGGGCGGTTTTTTCTGGAATGCCCGTGCACCCATACTTGATTCCCAGATCGTAGGCCCTGTGCCCAATACCAAAGAAATGAACCTGCCTTGGTCCCAGGCTGTGGCACGCCTGCAGGCCAGCAACATGTACCCAGGGTTGTTTAACAAGGCTTTTGGTACAACCGTTATTACCAAAGAATTAACAGTAAAAGCCATTGCACAGTTTTTAAGAACAATCGTTTCATTCAATTCTAAGTTTGATAGTGTACAGCAAGGACTTGCGCATTTTGATTCTGCTGAGTATCTTGGCTATCAGTTGTTTTTTGGGGATCCCGTTGCCAATACTGACCCAACGAATCATATTGTACCGCAAGGACACAGGTTGCCTGGCACAGGGGTGGATTGTTTTCATTGTCATGCCAATCCCGATTTTGTACCTGAAATGATTATATCCAACAGCCAGGTTTTGATGAACGATGGTTTGGGAACGATAAACTTAAAAGTGCCTTCTTTACGGAACAATAAGTTTTCAGCGCCTTATATGAGTGATGGGAGTTTCCCTAATCTTGACAGCGTGATTGCGCACTATGACCATGAGGTTGATCCCAAATCGCCTTATGTAAGTTCAATAATGTATGCCAAAAAATATACGGAACCCGGTGCGCCATACCAATTGGCAACACCTCACATGGAACTGTCTGCGAAAGAAAAAGCAGGGTTCATCGCTTTTTTAAATACTTTGAACGATTACAGCCTGCTTACAAACCCGGCATACAGCAACCCGTTTATAC
>JABDEJ010000054.1 GCA_013287095.1 Bacteroidota bacterium
AAACCTCGATTCATTTTAAGCAGTGCTATCATATTGGCTTACAATGTTTAAAGCGAAACGCATCTTTTCCCGCTGATCTCGCTGATTTTCGCGGATATGGTTGCGCCAGCCAATTCATAATTCATAATTCATAATTCGTAATTGCCTATGTACATATATAGCGAACGCCCAAAGTGGGTGGGTACTCTTTGAAAATATTTTTCAACTTATATTGATTCAATGAGTTACAGACGAATATTTTTTAGGTTTTGTCGTCACTTGTAGGGGCGGGGCTTGCCCCCGCCCTCTACGCAGAAGCAAGTGGCGCTATACGTTGCCTCCAGGCTACGTATTCTCCTTGTCCCCGGTCTGTCTCCTGACCGAAATTCCCATTCTGTTAACGCAGTGAAATAAAACTATTAACATTCAGTTTCAGAAAGCAGCACGAATATGCGATTGGCTGAAATTATTATTTATCAGCGTATTCCGGTCTGTCAGGAGACAGACCAGGGAAGATTTATCAGCGTATTCTGGTCAGGAAACAGACCGGGGAAGAGAGGCAAATTGAAACCCTGCAACTTGGCACGGGTCAGCATGACCTGACACTAAACAACGATGGCCTGGAACCTGGCATTTATTATTATAGGGTAACAACGCAGAACAGCAATAAATTAGATGGCAAATTTATAATCGTACACCCATAATATTAAAAAAAAAGCGGTTCCGAAAATTTTCGGAACCGCTTTTTTTACTAACTTTACTTTAAACTTCTGTTTTATGAGTAGAAACATAATCCAATCAAAATTCTATTTTTCAATCAGGCATATACTATATCTGTTGGTTATCCTGCTATTCCCTTTTACATATACAGCAAAAGCGCAGACCTTGCAATGGAATGACGTTTTTGCCGCAAACCGCAGTGTTGGCAGCCAACCTATATAGGCCCTGCCATACCAGATGAGCAAGGGAACATCTTTGTATCAGGTTCTTATAGTTATAACAATATGTTGAATGGTAGTACCACACTGAATGGCAAGATATTGCCAGAATCTTCTAATTATACAGGGGGCGTTAGTTTCCTGGCCAAGTTTGACTTCGCTGGCCACCTGTTATGGATGGATACTTCCCACATATTTAGTTTTGGAGATATACAAATCAATAAAAACGGTGATTGTTTTATTTTAGGGGGATGCCCAAACACAGGAGGCAGCCTATATGGCGTACCCATGCCCCCGGATACGGCTGCTTGGTTTATTGCAAAATTCAATGAAAACGGAAAGATAATATGGGCGCGTAAATACTCCAATAACAATTTTAACTTCTCTACATCTGCATTTTCTAAAATGGATCAGGAGGAGAATATGTACATATTCGGTTCACTTCCTTTATACCCGGATTACTTTAAAATTGGCACTTCTGAATTTTATACGGTGCACAACAGCAGGTTGAATGATTTTATTGCAAAATTTGACAGCAGCGGGAAACTGGTTTGGTTAACCAAAATGTACAATATTTTTAGTTTTGATATGGACAGCAGCCAGAATGTATATGTTACCGCTACAGACAGTTCAATTAAGCAATTCAATGGCCAGTATTCTCTCTACAAACTGAACAGGGCCGGAAAACCTGTAAAGGAAATAAGCCTTGACACGATGGAATACAGCTCCGAATTTTTTGAGTTGTGTACAGATGGTGCCGACCATGTTTACGTAAGCGGAACTTTATCAGATACTTCAAAATTTCTTGGGCAGCCCAATGGAGGCGAGCCTGTCCTGTTTTATGCACGGTTGGATACAAACCTTAACCTAAAATGGATCAGGTATTTATCCGGGATGTCCGGAGCTGAAAGTCCTTTATTTTGCAATACAAAAAACAGGGCATTATATGTGAATGGCACATATCCATATAAGGTAAGCCTGGGCGGGTTTTCAACGCATAACGCACCCGGAGACACATTTACAAGGTTATCTTATTACAATGGCTTTTTTGCCAAAATAGACAGCGCCGGGCATGTACTATGGCTAAAAAACACTACTTACTCCTATATACCAAATTCCCTTGGCATAACCGCAGACCCTTGTGATAACTTTTATGCTCATTTCAATTATTGGCAGCAATTGAATTTTTCGGGGTTTCACAACGTCAATCCTGGTAAGAATTGGAGTTCAGCCTTAATGCGGTTCTCTTCAGACAGTATCAGTTATATCAATCAAAATGCTACCTGCGGTCTTTCCCTCAAAAATACATCCAACCCTATATTTACCCATTTCCAATGGTACGCAAAAGATGTGGGGGATACCAGTATCGGCAAACTCATCGCCACCACCAGGGATCTTAATTACCTGTTCCCATACAAACATAAATATATCATCACACTGCTTGCCATAAAATCAGGTGGGTGTACGAATACAGTCCAGGATACTTTTACTGTCGCAGGGTCGCCAGTAGCGGGTTACGCTGCCATAGATACGCAGGGCTGCCAGTATGTGCAGTTCCTGTTTTCAGACACAAGCCATGCAGATACCATAAATTCTGCTGTGGGACAGAATTGGTATTGGGATTTTGGTGATGGTTCTGCGCCGCTAACATATTCTCAAACAAAACGGCCTGTGGTCAGTCATGTCTATACCCAGAGCGGCGTTTATACTGTTACACTTGTCTATGGCAATGGGCTCTGTTCGGATACTTTTGTTTCGCAAAAAAAGGTGGTCATTATCCTTGCACCCAAACCGGGGTTTTCGGTTTCGGATACTGTTGGCTGTGTGCCGCTAAACATAAATGTAACGGATGGGAGTGCGGGGCAGGTAAGTAAGTGGGTGTACGTTGTTCGCAAAGTCATCCCCCTGCCCCCTTCAAAGGGGGATTCGCTCCTATCACCTTCATTCGGTTATTCATTTTCATCTCCAGGCATCTACATTGTTCATCAATACTTAACAGGGCCTACGGGATGTGTGACAGAAGATTCGGTAATGGTAAATGTGACCCCTGTCTTTTCGATCGCGGATTTTACGGATGTGTCGGATGTAACGGTTGATACTAATAATGTAGTAGAAATAAAATGGCTTCCTTATCCGGGGGCGTTCAACTATAACCTGTACCGGTACACAGATTATGATACTTCAACTTCTACATTATTGGCACAAACAAACAGTACTGTTTACCAGGATAATTCCATTGATGCCAGTAAACATTCATACAGTTACTACATTGAAGCGCAGGATGGCTGCGGGCACTTTACCAGTCATGGCAGGATTGGTAAAACCATCAGGCTTTCAGGGTTCGAAAACGGGGAAATGTTATCTCAACTTTACTGGACAGGCTATAAAAACTGGCCAGGTGGTGTAAGTGGTTATCAAATATGGCGGCAGGACCCGGGAAATGGTTTTAAATACCTTGGCAATACAATTGATACTTCGTACGAAGACCTGCAAACCCCTGATATCTATGGGGAATGTTACCGCGTAATGGCCACATCAAATGACACCGGCCTGGTATCTTTCAGCAATGTCTTCTGCTTCAGCAATTCACCACAGATATTTATCCCGGATATATTCACCCCTAACGGTGATACGTTAAATGATGTATTCGCTCCCGTATGCATGGGCATCAAGCAATGGGACATGACCATCATCAACCGTTGGGACGAAAAGGTTTATGTTTCGACCTCACCCCGGCCCTCTCCTGGAGGAGAGGGGGAAAGCGGCTGGAACGGCACTTTCAAGGGGATAGTTTGTCCTAACGGGGTTTATGTTTATTATATCAAAGCAACTGATTTTGATGGGAATACAATTGTCCGGCAAGGAAAGATTATGTTGCAACGGTAGAAGCAAGAAACTGGAAATTTGAAATTTGGAATTTGGAATTTGGGGCTGGAAATTCATCATTGGTAATTCTTAATTCTTAATTCCTAATTCTTAATTCTTCATTAATCTGTCCATAGATATTATCTGCCGTAATCGGCATGCCATCATAATTTAAAACCGAAATCAATTTATTCGGATTAATGTTTAATTCATTTACCAAAAGGCTACGCATCTGTGCATCACGGTTTTGTTCTATTACAAATACCTTTTCATGAGCGCTGATAAATGCGTCAACGGTTTTATTAAATGGAAATGATTTTATCCTTATTGCGTCTAAAAATATGCCCTGCTCAGCAAACATTTTCAGTGCTTCTTCTGCCGAATACCTTGTTGTGCCAAAAAACAATGCGCCAAGCGGATGTTCACTTTTCTCCTGGTACAATTGCGGACCAGGTACCATTCCTTTGGCCGTGTTCCATTTCTTCACGAGCCGATCCATGTTCCGAACATAAGCAGGCCCTTCTTCAGTGTATGTGGCGTATTCGTCACGGGATGTCCCTCTTGTAAAGAAAGATCCTTTGGTTTTGTGTGTCCCCGGATAGGTACGGTAAGTAATGCCATCATCATCCACATCTAAATACCGCCCGAACATTTCAATATTCTCCAATTGCTCTGCATTATAAACTTTCCCACGGTTCAGGGCACGGGCATCATCCCATTCAAAAGGTTCTGAAATATGATCGTTCATCCCTAAATCCAGATCCGTAAGCATGATGACCGGGGTATGCAATCCTTCAGCAAGATCAAAGGCATCTGCTGTGAGGTCAAAACATTCTTTTGGTGTACTCGGAAACAATAGGATATGTTTCGTGTCGCCATGGGAAGCATAAGCTGCGAGAAGGACATCCGATTGCTGGGTACGTGTTGGCATCCCTGTTGATGGACCTGTGCGCTGCACATCGATCAAAACGGCAGGTATTTCAGCAAAATAAGCAAGTCCAAGAAATTCATTCATCAAAGACAATCCCGGACCACTGGTTGCTGTAAAAGAACGCGCACCATTCCAGTTAGCCCCGATAACCATGCCCATGGCGGCCAGTTCATCTTCAGCCTGCACAATGGCGAAATTGTTTTTCCCTGTGAGTTTATCAACCCGCAATTTTGCGGCATATTCCCCAAATGCCTCTACTACAGAAGTCGAAGGCGTTATTGGATACCAGGCAGCAACTGTTGCACCGGCATAAATGGCCCCCAATCCACAGGCAGAATTACCATCAATTAATATTGAATCTTTGATAAGATCCCTTCTTTCAAGGTGGATATCCAGTGGATATTTAAAGTTTTCGTGGATATACTGTATCCCAAGTTTCAGGGCTTTGATATTTGGTGCGATCAGTTTCTCTTTTCCGGCGAACTGCTCCCCCAGCAAATCTTCAAGGGCTTGAAATTCAATATCAAGCAAGGCAGATAAAGCGCCTACATAAATAATATTCTTAAATAGCTGGCGCTGGCGCGGATCGGTGAACTCACGGATGCACATTTCCATAAGAGGAATACCGATATAGTTGATATCATCCCGGATGAATTCACTGTGAAGTGGTTTGGTGCTGTCGTATAAAAAATAGCCGCCTGGTTTTACACTTTCCACATCCTTTTTCATGCTCTGCGGATTCACGCAAACCATCATATCCACCCCTTCGCGGCGGCCGAGCCATCCCTTTTCGCTTACACGTACCTCGTACCATGTAGGAAGACCCTGGATATTGGATGGAAATATATTTTTGGGGGACACATAAATGCCCATCCTGAATATCGCTTTTGCAAACAAATAGTTTGCCGATGCCGAACCCGTACCGTTTACGTTGGCAAAACGGACTACAAAATCATTTAATTTAGACATTTACCCCGTCTTTTATCTCTTTAGGACATCTCTAAAAACCTACCACTTGCCTTCTCCAAATGGAGAAGGACTAAGGTTGAGGCCATAAAGACGCGTTTTTAGAGATGCCTTTACCTATCAAAAGGCAAATCTAATAAAAATGAGGGAAAGTGGCATAGTGATTAACTTCTTTCTCTCTCATGCAACAACTCCACGCTCGGAGCAATGAACGAACCACACACCCCTAACCTCCGCCTGGCAATGCCATTCGGACGGGCCTCTTTTTTGAGTGGAATATCCAGGTCTGGTATTTCACCGACAGTTTTCTTATGGGTGATTTTAAACGGCAATTGGTATTATCAAGCACACAATATCAAACAAACGGAGTCCGGCTCCCCCCTAACAAGAGGGGCGGGGGTGTGTATCTTCTCGGTCTGCATTAATTCAGGCCGCGTCGCTCTTCGGCTCCAGGTAGTGCTTCAGATCGATGACATATTGCTCAAATGCCTCTTCACCTTTTGGGGTGATGCTGCATAAAGTGAGGGGATAATTGTTTTTAAACTTCTTTTTTACCTTGATATAGCCGGCGTCTCTCAGCTTTTCAATCTGTACGCTGAGATTGCCAGCCGTAGCTCCCGTTTTTTCCTGGATATAGGTAAACTGGGCTTCATTAAGTCCCATCAAAAGCGAAACAATGGCCAGCCGCAATTGCGAATGAAGTAGTGGATCAAGCTGCTTGTACATAAGATCTGTCTTTTTCACCTGCTTGTTTTTTCAGGATATAACCAGGAACAATGTAACCGATAAGCACAGATAATGCCAGGCAAATTGTGGCATTTTCATTAGACACGAATAATGCAACCATTGCCAACGTCCAACATATAATTCCTCCGATAACAAGCGGCCTGAATTTAAGAATGCCACCGGTAACAAACAACCCAAGTCCATATAAAGCAATAACTATGGGGTACAGGTTCACATTCAAATATCCCATCGCGAACAGAACAATAAAAAGCACAGCCCCAAAAGCGATCCATAAATATTTCATCACGTCGTCAAACCATGTTTTTACTTTTTCAGTTTTTGATTGTTTCCGGGAAATAATAATGGAGAGAATTCCGCCCAAAGGCATCAGTATCATCCAGGTAATGCTGCCCATGTCTATGCTCACATTGGAACTAAGAGGATATGCTTTATCAAGCCCAAGCCAGTGAATAACAACCTGACCTATAGCTGCGATAAAAACGAGCCAGCCCCATAGCAAAAAGAAAGCGCCATTGTCTTTTACTTCTTTCCGGGCCGTGTACATCATGTCTTCAATGATTTTCATGTTTGCGTTTGAGTCCATTTGAGTATTTTTTTAAGTTTATATTTTAATAATGGTACAAATGTAAAGTAGTTTATGCTATAAACCAAATTTTCTTTGGATAATTTTGAAATCCGTTAAGTTCAGAACGAAAATGAGAATAATGTTACCTTTACGGCATTGAATGATATAAAAATGATCTCCAAAGAGAAACTGGACGAAATAAACAGGCTGAAACAGGAAATAGACAGTCATGAAAAACTGCCTGCGGATGTACTAAAAAAAATAAACTACAAGCTGCGGTTGGAATGGAACTATACCAGCAACAGCATGGAAGGCAATACCCTGACCCGTGACGAAACCCGTAGCGTGATGGTCGGTAACATTGAAGTATCCGGCAAACCAATCAAAGACCTATTGGAAATGAAAGGTCATGATGATGTGATCTCCAAAATCATGGAGATCGGGAAGGGACAACTTAATCTTTCAGAAGGCCGCATCCGGGAAATCCACAAGGGTATCATGCACGAAGAAGACCCAGCAAAGGCAAAAATGATCGGGGAATGGAAGACAAAACATAACATCATTTACACCAATAAGGGTGAAAAGATTGATTTTGCGCCACCGACTGAAGTACCTGAACGAATGCATGAATTGATTAACTGGTTGAATACCGAAAAAGAAAAAATAGAACACGGGGACAAGAATTCCTTGCATCCGGCAGAAATTGCTTTCAAATTTCATTTGGATTATGTGACGATACATCCTTTCTATGACGGGAATGGCCGAACAGCCCGAATTTTTTCCAATCTTATTCTGATTGCCTACGGATACCCTCCTATTTATATAAAAACTACCGAAAAGGATATTTATGGCAACTACCTTGGTGACATACAGGGCTATGGTGGTAGCCCTGATTTGTTCTATGATTTTATGGCTGGATTACTGATTCGCAGCCTGAGAATAACTCTTGACAGGATACATGGTAAAGAAATTGATTATTGATCACATTGTTCATTGATAATTAATAAACCCCCGGCACCAACCTCGCAGTTCTTTTCTGATAAGACCGATAGACATCCCCAAACTGCCCCACCAGCATTTTCTCTTCCACACTGATCCGGTACAAATAGGCTGGTAAAATGGTAACCAAAATAATAAAAAGACATAACAGGTTTCTGCTTGCGATACCTGCCGATACAAACAAAATAATATCTGCCAGGTAGCCGGGATGCCGGATGTATTTGTATAACCCATCTTCTACCAGTTGATGGTTGTCTGTTATTTTTAAAATACGGGTATAAAATCGCCCTAATGTTTTGGCTGCAGATAGGCGCATCAAAATTCCGCCAGCCATACCAATAATACCAATAATTGAAGTCCAGGCAGCATCATAATAAGCGATACCAAAAATATTCAGCACAATCGAGGAAGTGATCGCTATCATGGATATTCCAAAAGCCAGACCCACAAAGCGGGTGCTATTGCTATCCTCTTTGGTGGGTACCATGTCCATCGCCTCTTTCCCTTTTCTTAATTTCCCCTCAATAAAAATAAAAAGGAATATAAAGGCAAGGGCAATAATGCTAAATAAACATTTTTCAGGGCTTGCATCCATAGTTCAAAGATATGAACCAAAAAATGCAAACCCTGAAAAAGATAATCAAATCAGTATATTATCCCCTATTGAGCAGTATAGCCGCCGTCAATAGTATAATAAGAACCGGTTACAAAAGAGGATTTGGGAGAACTTAGCCAAAGCGCCAATTCGGCCACTTCTTCTGCCGTGCCCAGTCTTCCTATAGGATGAAGTGCTGCCAAACCATCTATCATTGCCTGGTCAAGAGAATTGGTGAGCAAGGGGGTTAGAATATAGCCCGGCCCAATTGAATTGACGCGAATATTTTTATCAGCATATTCAAGGGCAGCTGTTTTGGTAAGTCCAACAACCCCGTGTTTCGCAGCTACATAGGCAGGTGAAAACTTAGTACCCACTGATCCTAAAATGGAAGCAATGTTTACAATAGTTCCACCACCTGAAGCGAGCAGGGCCGGTATCTGATAGCGTAGCCCGTAAAATACCCCTGAAAGATTAATGCTGATGACTTTATCCCACCCTTCCACTGGATATTCCCCTGTCATAGCAATCGGGCCACCGATCCCTGCATTGTTGACTGCAATGTGCAAACCGTGAAAACGTTTTACTGTTTTGTCAACCAGGGCCAGGCAGTCGAAGGGTTTCGAAGTATCCGCTTTAATAAAGAAAGCATCCCCACCTGTAGCTTTAATAGCTGCAACCGTTTCATTGCCTCCAACCTCGTTAATATCTGATACGACCACTCTTGCTCCTTCTGACGCAAACAAGATGGCGATGGCCCTGCCTATTCCGGAGCCTGCCCCGGTAACAATGGCAACTCTACTTTCTAAATTTTTCATTTTTAGTGATTTTATTTTTTCTTCCTTTATTAATAGAATATCTGACACTTCACGACAAAATTATATAAGGTTTGCTCCTCATTATCAGAATTTTCGACACAAAACAATATGAGGTTTGTCATGGTTTTTTGTTTTTATAGTGCTATGTTTCCAATCCCTCATCTTTCATTTTTTCCCTATCTTCGGCCTGTGAAATCATACCTTGAATTACTCGACGATGTTTTAAAAACAGGCGCTCAAAAATCTGATAGGACAGGAACGGGAACTGTAAGTGTTTTTGGAAGACAGTTGCGGTTCGACCTTGAAAAAGGATTCCCTTTAGTTACGACCAAAAAAGTACATACAAGATCAATTATTTACGAACTTTTATGGTTTTTAAAGGGTGAAACCAATATCAGATACCTCAAAGAAAATGGCGTAAGCATCTGGGACGAATGGGCGGATGAAAACGGAGATCTCGGCCCGGTGTATGGGTATCAATGGCGCTCATGGCCTGATTATAACCAGGGACATATTGACCAGATAAGCCAGCTCATATCCACTCTTAAGAAAAACCCGGATTCACGCCGCATGATCGTTTCGGCTTGGAATGTGGCATTGATAGATAAAATGGCCCTTGCTCCTTGTCATTGCATGTTCCAGTTTTATGTAGCAGATGGCAAACTTAGTTGCCAGCTTTACCAGCGCAGTGCAGATCTGTTTCTTGGTGTGCCGTTTAACATTGCCTCTTATGCACTTCTTACTTTAATGATCGCGCAGGTCTGCGGTTTAAAACCCGGAGAATTCGTACATACTTTTGGCGATGCGCATATTTACCTAAACCATATAGAGCAGGTCAATTTGCAATTGAGCAGGGAACCCAAACCATTGCCCGTGATGAAATTGAACCCCGAAGTAAAAGATATTTTCGATTTCAAATATGAAGATTTTAGCCTTGAAAATTACGAACCCTGGCCTGGAATCAAGGCTCCTGTGGCAGTATAAAAGAGTCCCGATTATTTAACTTATGCCGAAATAAATACCTTATTTGATGTTTTGGTTTGAAAATTTTTGGGCCAATCACACTTAACTTAACCAAAACTTGTTAAATTTGGCAAGTTTAAAAATATACAATCATGAAAAAGTTATTGATCATACTTGCCATTCCGGCATCATTATTTTTAGGTTGCAAACCGAAACCTACTCCAACACCAGGCAATACAGTTCAACCAAAAGCCTGTTTTACCATCAGCAAAAATCTTTTTGACTCCGGTGAAACGATTACAACAACTAACTGCAGCACAAATGCTTCGAGCTATGCGTGGAATTTTGGGCTGGGACTTCAGAGTTCTTCAACACAAACTGCCCCAAGTTATACATATATCAATCCTGCCAGAGGGACTACTTATCTTGTTAAGCTTATTGCTTATGGATCAGGTACCACAAGCAATGAAAAAGACACATCGATTACCCTTGGATATCGTAGAATAGATTCCGTGGTTGTGAGGAACATCCCGGGATTTGCGCCTTTAAGTTCCACAACTATAGCATTGCAATTTGGCCCCACGTCCAATATTTCGGAATTCAATTCCCCCCAGATTGCACCAACAGGCTATCCTTTTACATTTAACCTGACAGGGCTTAGCCCAAAGGTGTACATCACAACAACTAATGATCAAGCCTGGAGAGGGCGCATTGTTAATATTACTACAACTCAAACAGTATCCGGTTCTGTTTTTGGTGTAGGCACCCCGGTTTATATGTCCAGAGGTTTAGATGCCAGTCCGATAATAATAAAAGATGGTTCCACACCACCTCTTGAATATGATGTTTATTACTCTATTTCGCCAACTGACAAATAGGCGGTTTTAGAAAAATTTAAGATATGGAAGGCCGGATTTTTTATCCGGCCTTTTTATTTTAAATGATTAGTGGCAATTGTCCGAAGGGGTAAACGACCAAAGAAAGAAATTGGATATTAAAATAAAAGTATAGATTTGTTATCTAAATAACTTCTATATGAATAAGGTTTATAATTTGCTGCTGCTATCCTTAGTATTTTTGACCTTTAAAGGATATGGACAAAACCGGGCCGTTACCGTTCTTTTACACGAAACTTTTGAAACAGGCAGTAAAACGCTGAGCAGTTGGACTTCAACCCCTTCATCAGGTTGCACTGCCTATAATTGGACAGCTAAAAACAGTAGCGGACAGGGCGCTCTTGGCTCGGCAGGATATTGGCTTTATCAAAGCAGCGCTGCTACATCAGGCTGTTATGCTTCGGCATATACTCCCTTATTTGTAATTAATAAGGTTGATAACAGTGATACGGTTACCGTTGATTTTTACATGTACAGGGAAACGACATCATCAACGGACCACATAAGTGTCGTAATCACTGATCAATATAATAGCCCTGTATATGGACCGTTTTCTGTATTTGCTGACGATACGAAAACTCCTGTATCAGGAGCGGGTTGGTACCATTTTACCTGGAATATTAATTATGTTAGTAACATTTATAACAACGTTACAGTCCAGGGATTTAAAGTTGGGTTCACAGGGATTAGCGACCACGGCGTTGATCTGTTACTGGATGAGGTAACCGTTTCTCACAGCTATACTCACAGTGCAGGCATAGCTCCCTTAAATAGTGTCAACACTGATTTTTCGTGTTATCCAAATCCAACCCACAACAGTTTAAATTTACATTTCTCCGATGCGCTTTCAGAAAATACAATTCTGAATGTGTACAATATGAATGGAAAACAAGTCCTGACCAGATCAATTCCATCAGGATCTTCTGAAGCTTCGATAGATATCCATGATATCCTGAGCGGCTTGTATATTCTTGAAGTAAAGAATAACTTATCCGTAAGCAGAAAGGAAGTTGTGGTTAACTAGGAATTAGAGTGAAATTATAATTTCTGGGCAATCAGAAAAATCAATACTAATTTGATGCTGCCTCAATCAGATTTCTCCTATCGTCGAAATGACAAAAGGGGGCTAAAATAGTGGGTTGTAGCGGATTCGAACCGATGACCTCCGCCCTGTCAAGGCGGCGCTCTAAACCAACTGAGCTAACAACCCATAAACAATTACGAATTATGAATTACGAATTACTTTTCTGAGACGCTAGAATTGTTTTTTGAATTGAACCGATAATTTTTAAAAGTTCTTCAATATCTTTTGACAAACTTATGTTTTGCTCATCGGATAAATATTCTGTATCTGTTAGTAATCTTATCCAATAATGGGTTTCTCTGGTCTCTTTATATGCGATTGTCATTTTAGCGAAGAAATCTTTATTCGATTGTGCTCCAATTGCCTCTTCAATATTTGCACCAATAGAAGTACCTGATCGCAACAATTGTTTACTAAGAACAAATTCTTTCTTTTCTTCACACAAATACTTGTAAACCTTGACGATCCTTATGGCAAAAGAATAACTTTTTGTTTGTACGATGTTATCCTTTTTCACTGTCGGAACTCCATTCGTAATTCATAATTCGTAATTCGTAATTACATTGCCTGCAATTGACTGACGTCAATTGACATCGTCTTAATGACCTTCATAGTCATTTTTACATCTGAATAAGGGCGGTTATTGGCACCGTCTGTTGGCACTGCCACAATCTTTTCAGCTACATCCATACCTGAGATAACTTCACCAAAAACGGTATAGTTATTATCCAGGAAATGGGTTCCTTGAGGGTTTACAACGATGTAAAACTGTGATCCACTTGATTTTTTCATTGGGTTAACCTGGTCTCCCTGACGAGCCGCAGCTAATGCTCCGTATTTATGAACGATCTTGGGATTAAATTCAGCAGGGATCTCATAACCTGGTCCGCCCTGGCCATCATTGGTTGGGTCTTTGTCTTTAGAATTTGGATCACCGCCCTGGATCATAAAATTTTTAATAACCCTGTGAAAAGTAGTGCTGTCGTAAAACTTTTCATTGGCAAGCTTTAAAAAATTTGCCTTATGCTGAGGGGTGGCATCATACAGGTAGATAACCATTTTCCCAAACTGGGTGTTGATCTCAACGAGGTTCTTCACCTCTGTGGTATTAAAGCTGCCGAAACTGCAGCCAAGAAAAAGAATGCTGAGTAATATGAGCGCTGTTTTCATTTCTAATATTAAGTCTGATAATTAAAATGTAGTTGATTCCAATTCTGATTTTTTGTGCAGGTCAATCGCAATAGGGGTAGCCACAAAAATGGATGAATACGTTCCGATGACGATACCGATTAGCATCGCGAAAGAAAATCCGCGTATGATGTGACCGCCAAAGAGGAACAGGATCAATACAACCAGGAATACGGTAAAAGAAGTGATCAATGTCCTGTTCAATGTTCTGTTAATGGCTGCATTCACCGTAGGTATCATCTGGCTTCTCTTATTGTTTCTCAGGTATTCCCTGATCCTGTCAAACACAACCACGGTATCATTTGTAGAATATCCCGCCACTGTCAGCAATGCCGCTACCACAGCCTGATCAACATCGGTAAAAGGCAATATGTTCCTGAATAATGAGAAGAAAGTAAGCACAAATAAGGTATCGTGCGCAAGTGCTACTGTAGCGCCCAGTGCAAATTGCCAGCGTTTGAACCTGATAGCAATATAAATAAACACTACCAGCAACCCGAAGAATATGGATGAAAATGCAGAGTTCTTTATATCCTGGGCAATAGTAGAGCCTACTTTTTGAGAGCTTTCTATAGTTGCATTATCATTAAGCGGGGCAAGGCCTGAAAGAAGTTTTGCTTTCACATCATTATCAGCCTGGTCGCTGTTCTGGTCAGCCAGGTAATCGGTAATAATGTTGAGCTTATCATTGGCCCCGAACGTTTTTACTTCCGGCTCATGGCCAAAAGACACCTTCAAGGCATTGCGGACTTCTTCTGAATTTACACTTTTATTAAATGAAACTACATAAGAACGGCCCCCTTTAAACTCTACGCCGTAATTAAGACCATTGATGGCCAGTGATGCGATACCTATAGCTATTGTAATACCCGAAAACCAATATGCAATCCTTCTTTTCCCAATGAAATCGAAGTTGATATTATTGAAAAGGTTGTTTGTAAATGGCCTGGAGAAGTTTATCGGTCTGTCTCTTGCCAGCAGCCATTCAAATATCAATCTTGAAACAAGGATTGATGAGAACAGGGAAGTAAGGATACCGATAACCAATACAACAGCGAAACCATATACAGGTCCCGACCCGAATGCCATAAGGATGATACCTATAAGCAACGTGGTAATATTACCGTCAATAATGGAGGACATCGCATGCTTGTACCCATCTGCAATGGCTATACGGATACTTTTCCCGTGCCCGAGCTCTTCCCGTATTCGTTCATAGATAAGTACGTTCGCATCCACCGCCATGGCGAGTGTCAATACGATACCAGCCATACCTGGCAGCGTTAATGAAGCTTCAAGGGATGTAAGGATACCAATGATAAAGAAGATATTGATAATAAGAGAAAGGTCAGCCACCCATCCGCCACGATTATAATAAAGTATCATGAAAAGGGTAATGGCCAATACACCGATGAGCAATGATGCAAGACCGCTGTTGATAGACTGTTGACCGAGTGATGGCCCGATAACGGCTTCATCAACAATATCGAGTTCTACCGGCAACTTACCAGATGTAAGAATGTTTGCAAGGTCTTTTGCATCTTCAGCGGTAAAGTTTCCTGATATCTGTGAGTTACCACCGTCTATTTCATTGATGATATTAGGTGCGCTTTGAACCTGGCCATCCAGAACGATGGCTACTGCCCTGCCGATGTTCCTTTTGGTGATCTGTGCCCAATCAGCAGCTCCTTTGGAGTTCATTTGCATATCCACCACGTATCCATTGGTCTTTTGGTCAACATCCTGGCGGGCATCTGTTACCACATCGCCATAAAGCACTGCCTGATGGCCTATTTCAGAACCTTTAAGGGCATATAACTCCAGGTAATCAGAAGTTCCCTGAGGTTTTGCGTCCCATGCAAATATCATTTGAGGAGGCATGGCGTCTTTTACCGCAGGCAATTTCAGCAATTGGTTCACACTTGCTGTATCGCTGATCTTTACAGTACCAATCACAGGCCTTTTGGCGGAGTTGGAATCTCCCATGGTATGCAATGCGGTAAACAAAGGATGTTCAGGATTATCATCCTTCTTGCCTTTCTTGCCTTTAGCAGTGTCCTTTTTGGTTTTGGCGATGCCTGTGTCTGCTTTGGCTGAAGTATCAGCTTTTGCAAGGGCGTTATCATCCGTTTTGCCAACATTAGAAGTGTCCTTCGCTGATTTGCTGGAATCGCCGCCCTCCAATAAAGGATTGCCGCCTCCGGTGGTATCGCTTAGCAGGGATTTGTCCTTTCCTTTGGCGCCATTCTTCTTTTGGGTCAGCTGGTATGTATATAAGGCATTATCAGCCGCATTCAAAAAATTGGCGATATCCATCAGGCGATAACTTTCGTAAAACTCCAGTTTCGCCGGTTTTTTCAAGATGTTCCTCACACGTTCCGGGTTGTTGGCGCCTGGTAGTTCCACGATAATACGGCCCGTGTTACGGTCAATACTGGTATTAGGCTGGGTTACCCCGAATTTGTCAATACGTGTGGTCAATACTTTATAGGTACGGTCCAGGGCCACATTGTCCTGGTCTTTAAGGAATTTCATCACATCTTCGTGTGCAATTGCACATTTGGATCTTCTTTTTTTGATGTCTTCATAAAAAAGATCAAAATAGTTTCTCTGGGTTTTGATCTTGTCAGCTTTGGCCTGTGCAAGCGCTTTTACAAAGATCGGGCTGTTGTTGGTATCGGCGAGCTGGCGGAGCAACTTGT
>JABDEJ010000055.1 GCA_013287095.1 Bacteroidota bacterium
AACAGGCTCCGTCCCTGGATGAGATGTACAAGATGATCATTGACAAAGACCCACTTTTAGAACTTTATGATTGCGGCAGCAGGTACGAAATGACAGATCCTGCAAAGGAGATAAATGAGATGATCAAGAAAGATGAATTGAAGAAGAATGCGAAGCAGATTAAGTAATGTGTTAAAGTGCTGATGCGATGATGTGCTAATTGCTTCGCATGTCATAGCATCAGCGAAGACAGGCTACACATTATACACTTACTCCTGATTCCTGACTCCTGACTCCTCTTTAACCACCCTTGTCCCTTCATACAACTCATACTCGAGCAGGCGGCAATCTATCTTTCCATTATAAAACTCTATGCGTCTTTTGGTTGCGAGCCTTACTTTTTTGGCAAGGTCCATGTTCCCAGTGAAAACATATCCGGTATAGCCCTTACATTTTTGCTTAAAGAAATCACCGATGGCGGCATAAGTCACCTCTAAAATATCAGCCTCTCCAAGCCGTTCACCATATTCCGGGTTCAGGATCACAATTCCCTTTTGGGTTTCAGGTATGAAGGTTTCTTCGAAATCGCATTTTTCAAATCGGATCAGGTTTTCAACACGGGCCGCCATGGCATTTGCCCTCGCTGCAGAGATCGCATGGGGATCGTTATCAGTAGCAATAATTGGGAAATGAAGGTTGCCGCTAATCTTACTCACTGCTTCCTGTCGCATGTCTTTGGCAATGGTATCATCATATCCTCTGATATGGCTGTATCCGAAATCAATTCGCATGAGCCCGGGCGCTTTGTTCATCGCCATCAGAGCCGCTTCAATAGCCAAAGTTCCGCTGCCGCACATTGGGTTTACAAAAGCGCTTTGTTTGTCCCACTTGGTTGCCATAATCACTGAGGCAGCAAGGGCTTCCTGCATAGGGGCCTTTACCGTAACACTTCTATACCTGTGCTTTGCAATTGTTTCGCCTGATGTGTCAATAAAAATAGCTGCATCACTATCTTTCCAATACAGGTATATCACCATTTTATCCGTATCAGGACCAGAATCCGGCCTTTCACCTGTCTTTTTCTTCATCCTGTCCACTATGGCATCCTTTACCTTCAGGTTGGCAAAACGTGTATCCTTGATAAAATCGTTTTCAACAAAAGAGCCGATGCTGATATACCCCTTTGGCACAATGTATTCTTCCCATGGAAGATCTACGAGTCTTTCATATAATTGATCCGGATTATCTGCCGTAAAAGAATCCAGCAAAAACATTACTCTATATGCTGTTCGCAAATAGAGGTTCAGCCTTATGCAATCCTCAAGTGTACCCGTAATTTGTACACTGGCATCGGTTGCTTCGTTTACCTTATAACCAAGCGCTTCCACTTCCATTTTCAGGTAGATTCCGCACCGCTTGGCGCAGTTGATACGGATGGTACTTTTGAGTTTGAATACTGACAAGGGAAATTGTGATTTGTGATTTGTGATTTGAAATTTGGGGCTAACGCGCGATTGTTTTATTGGTCATTGATAATTGGTGATTGATCATTTAGCAATCCCAGTATTCAACCTCAATGTTCCTACTAAAAGATCGCATAAGCCGCTGGGTGGATGATAGTACACAAATACGGTATAATTATTTTCAGTTTCCCAATGGTTGCCTTCAAATTCTGAGGGATCGATTTTTCCGTCTTTTACTTTCACATATTCATAGTCATATACCCCCTGTTTGAGCAGAACATTACACTCATAGCCAAACCGTGCGCTGTATTCAAGTTTAAAACGTTTTTCAAGCTGCCAGTCAGACAGCGCACCGAATACATAAATTTCGCTCCCACCCCCATCATCAGTATATGCCGGTGAAAGTTTGAAGTGAACATCGGTATAATCCGCAATCGCACTGGCATCTGCATCAGTTGGGTCCACAATTACATAATTGCCGTCCTGGTCTATGGTACTAGTATATACGGTATAAGAACGATCCTCATCAGGGTAGAGGTTGACATGATAAAGAGAATCAAGTGTAAAACTCCTGACCCCCACACCCCTGTATCGCAGATCGCGGTCGTCAAACATTCTGAATTCATTTCCGGCATCAAACAGGTTACCTTCCTGGTAATCATATATCAGGCTGTTGTTGTTGACATAAGTAGGTTTCAGGTTTGTGATTTCATTGTCCCAACGCCAGTTTTGCCTGATAACCGTTTTGATATCGTTCAAAGGATCCATGAGTGTCAGAGTACCTGTATTGATCGTAAAATTGATCTCATGTTTGGTATCCCTTGATTGCGGATCTGTAGCTCTTTGCGCGGTTCCCCCGATGTTCACCAGCTTTTCATAGACATAAAACCGGCGAACAAGAACGGGCTTATCCGGATCATCAACATAAATCACAAGCACATAATTTCCGGAGACCTTGGGGCGGATGTTAGAAGTTGGGAAATTGACACTATAGTGTGCATATTTGACGTAAGTAGCAGAAGAAAACACTGCATTTGGAACATAATCTGAGTTCAATCCACGGATATAA
This sequence comes from Bacteroidota bacterium, assembly GCA_013287095.1. Next base: position 2,512 of record JABDEJ010000055.1, read on the forward strand.
TCGCTTTGCAGCATCTGGCTTTTGTGCCAATCCGCTTCACAATGCACAATAGTGAACTGGTAGGTTATAGCAGCCCCGGTACCAAGCACATCCCAGGATAGCATTACATTGTCCTTGGAACCAATTTGAATAATAGGATAGGTATTTGATTGTCCAGATCCTCCGCGGCTGAATAATACAGTATGGATATTTGGGTCATTTACGGCTTCTGTCATTACAGGGAAGTCATCTCCCAGTGCCTTGCCAGAATGAAAAAATGCAAAGAGCAATACCATGCAAAAAAGGATTTGGATCCATTTGAAATCGTACTTTCGGGCAGGAGATGAATTAATATTGATCATCAGGCAGGTAACGGAAATCAGTATGAAAATATTTTGACAATCATAAAAGCCGGGTTTCAATCGGGAAAACAAAAGTATGGGTTTTCTGTATATACAAAGGGAAGAAGGGGGGAAATTGTTTATATTTATATACAGCTTGCGTACTTTTCACCTCTCACTTCTTACTTCTTACTCTTTAACCCCATATTTTTTCCCAGTACCCACTTTTTTTAACGACAGAAGGATAACTTTGCACCCATTATTACAAACCTATGATTCTCGCGGGCTTCTACGTACTATCGTCCCTTGCCATATTCAGCGCACTGATGGTGGTATTTTCCCGCAATCCCGTTCATAGTGTCCTTTACCTGGTCATCACTTTTTTTTGCATCACGGGCCATTATGCCCTGCTGAATGCCCAGTTCCTGGCTATCGTGAACTTTATCGTGTACGCCGGGGCTATTATGGTCTTGTTCCTGTTTGTAGTGATGCTTCTGAACCTTAATGCCTCCATTGAGCCGCATAAAAGTACATTACTCAAGTTTGCAGCAGCCTTTTCGGGTGGATTGCTGTTGGTAGTCCTGGCAGCTTCGGTGCGTGGCATGGGAAATTATAAACCAGACCTGACACACTATAACCCGCACATGGGCGAGGTAAAAAACCTTGGAAAGGTTCTATATACTGATTATTGGCTTCCATTTGAAATATCATCAGTCCTGTTTCTATCAGCGATGGTAGGGGCGGTACTACTTGGCAAAAAGGAAACAGCAAGTGATCAATAAACAATTATCAATTATCAATAAGAAATCATCAACATGTAAGGGTTCGTTGGGCGAAGCAATCTTCAATCTTTTAATCTTTTAATTTTTCAATTTGAATTCTATCATCACAAGCGTTCCGATAAACTCATACATCCTGCTATGCAGTACCTTGTTTTGTATAGGGGTGATGGGGGTATTGCTTCGCCGGAATATCATAATCATTTTTATGTCGGTGGAGTTGATGCTGAATTCTGTAAATCTTTTGTTTACGGCATTTTCAGCTTATAGCTCCAATCCGGCCGGACAGATATTTGTCTTTTTCGTGATGGTGGTGGCGGCAGCCGAAATTGCTATCGGATTAGCCATTGTGATTATGATCCACCGGAATACCAAAACGGTTGACGTTAACGAATGGAGCAAGCTTAAAGGATAAAGGAACTGCATGAACATTGAATTCATATTAGCAACATCTATTCTGATACCCCTTGCAGGATTCCTGGTTAATTTTCTATTCGGCAATAAAATGCCGAAAGGATTGGTCAGTATTATTGGCTGCGGTTCCATATTAGTCGCCTTGGTGATGAATATCATTTTATTCTGTAATGCACTCAACGGCCCGGTTACAATTACTTATTTCAACTGGATACATGCGGGGAGTTTCAGTGTCGATTTTTCGTTTTTAATTGACAGGCTTTCGGTTCTGATGCTATTGATCATCACGGGCGTTGGTTTTTTGATACACCTGTACTCAGTAGGCTATATGCACGATGATGATGCCTATTTCAGGTATTTCGCTTATCTGAACCTGTTTGTTTTCTTTATGCAAATGCTGGTGATGGGCGCAAATTACCTGATCGCCTTTATCGGTTGGGAAGGGGTAGGGCTATGTTCTTATCTCTTAATTGGGTTCTGGTATAAGAATGCTTCCTATAACAATGCCGCCAAGAAGGCATTTATCATGAACCGCATCGGTGACCTGGGATTCTTGATCGGGATATTCTGGATTTTCAACCAGTTCGGCTCTGTCAATTATAAAGAAGTATTTGCGGGGGCACAAGGGTTTATTATTAACAACAATTACAACGATACCGTTATCATATTCATTACCGTATTGCTATTTATAGGAGCCATTGGCAAGAGCGCCCAGATACCATTATATACCTGGCTGCCGGATGCGATGGCGGGTCCGACTCCCGTATCGGCATTGATCCACGCGGCTACGATGGTTACGGCAGGTATTTATGTGATCGTCAGGTCGCACGTATTATATAGTCTGGCGCCGTTTACCCAGGATATTATTGCGATAGTAGGTATTACCACCGCCTTTTTTGCAGCAACAATCGGCCTTGCCCAAAATGATATTAAAAAAGTACTTGCCTATTCTACGGTAAGCCAGTTGGGATATATGTTTGTGGCTTTGGGCGTTGGGGCTTATGGCTCAGGTATGTTCCATCTCATGACCCATGCTTTTTTCAAAGCATTATTGTTCCTCTGTGCAGGTAGTGTTATTCACGCTATGGGCGGGGAGCAGGACATGCGTGTGATGGGCGGCCTTCGTAAAAAACTGCCAATTACTTTTATTACCATGCTTACCGGGACGCTTGCGATATCAGGTATTCCACCGTTTGCAGGTTTCTTTTCTAAAGATGAAATACTGGCGAAAGCCTATGAGCACAACCCAATCCTTTGGGTGGTGGGATTGATCACGGCTGTGATTACGGCAGTATATATGTTCAGGATGTTGTTCCTTACTTTTTATGGGGATTTCAGAGGGGACACGCACCAGCCCCAAGGGGGTGCCTTCGCAGAATCGCACCTGCATGAATCTCCTCCTACCATGACAATTCCGCTGATGATATTGGCAGTATTATCATTGATCGGTGGCTTTGTAGGTATCCCGGAAGTGTTTGGTGGCAAGCATATTCTCAATGAGTATTTCGCACCGATTTTCAGTGATATTGCAACTGTTCCTTCTACAGGAACACCGCTTTCTCATTCTATGGAATTTATTTTGATGGCAGTGTCTGTGGGTCTGGTATTGATCGCCATCTATTTTGCTTCGCGCATGTTCATCAAAAAAACAGCCGAAGGCATGGAGGACGAAAACCAGAAAGGTTTCGCCAAATTGCTGGCCCACAAATATTATGTAGATGAATTTTATGATGCCATTATCGTGAAACCGGCCGACTGGTTTTCAGGATTTATATATCGTTTCTTAGAACTTGATTTTATTGACGGCATTGTGAATGGGGTAGGCAGGCTAACGTCTTATTCAGGCAAGACCATCCGCAAACTGCAAACGGGTCATATAGGGTTCTATCTTTTTGCGATGACCATTTGCATTGTCATTCTTATATTAATCAATAATTTCTTTATCAGCTAAGCATGATCAACACATTCCTCATAGCATGGCCGCTTTTTTCTGTGTTGCTGATATTGGCGATGGGTAAGGACAGGGCCAAATGGACGGCATTATTATCTGCTACCGTTCAGTTCTGCGTGACGATCTATGCATGGATGCAGTTCGTGCCAACCGCGGGCGTACAATTCGGAACAGACGTGGAATGGATACCACAATTGGGGATTCATTTTAATATCGGTATAGACGGCATCAGTATGCTTGTCGTGCTGTTGACCAACCTGTTAACCCCGCTTATTATCCTGTCATCAGTCAGAAAAAATTACGAACGTCAGACATTGTTTTATAGCCTGATACTCATCATGCAGGCGGCCTTGGTAGGTGTGTTTTCTGCCCGCGATATGTTCCTATATTATATTTTCTGGGAACTGGCATTGGTGCCGATTTACCTGATCGTATTGATCTATGGTGCAGAGAACAGGGTGAAGATCACTTTTAAGTTTTTCATCTATACCATGTTCGGCAGCTTGCTGATGCTGGTTGGGATTTTATATCTCTATTACCTGACCCCGGCGCCACATAATTTTGACATCAATACCCTATCGAATCTGCATCCAGATGAAAAAGCACAAGGATGGATCTTTTGGGCTTTCTTTATCGCTTTTGCCATAAAAATGCCGGTATTTCCCTTCCATACCTGGCAGCCTGATACCTATACCACAGCACCTGCACAAGGAACGATGCTTCTTTCTGGTATCATGCTCAAAATGGGGATATACAGTGTCATACGTTGGATACTTCCAATCGTACCAATGGGTGTACAGGACTGGGGGAAGGTAGCCCTGATATTGTCACTGATCGGCATTGTATATGGATCGTGGATTGCGATCACACAAAAAGATTTCAAACGCCTTTTGGCTTATTCTTCTTTCTCACACGTTGGGTTGATTTCGGCAGCCATATTTACCCTCACTCTTACAGGTTTACAGGGCAGTATGATCCAGATGTTTTCTCACGGGATCAATATCGTAGGATTGTTTTTTGTAGCACAGATAATATACGACCGTACGGGCACTTTTCATCTCCCTGATCTAGGCGGACTGATGAAGAAAGCTCCTGTGCTGTCCGCATTGTTTATGATCATTCTTTTAGGCAGCGTAGGTTTGCCACTGACGGATGGATTTGTGGGTGAGTTTATGATGCTATCCGGCACCTACCAGGCAAGTCCCTGGATAGCGGCTGTGGCAGGATTGACAATCATCTTCAGCGCTGTCTATATGTTCCGTTTATACCAGGCATCCATGCTTGGCGAACTTAATCCCGCACTCGAAAATTTCGAAGACGTAAAAGGCTCTGAAACCATTGTACTGGTGATCATTGCGTTCCTGGTAGTTATCATCGGCATCTACCCCAAACCATTGCTTGACACTACGGAACCCGCTATTACAGCTATACTGAAGGGTATCCCGAATGTGGATATCTGGCAGTAGGGGGAAATTGATACAATGGCAAACCGGGATAAATACGAAACGGAAACCTCTGCTTCATCATCACAATACGTATTTTTTAGTGTTGGCCGAGAGGGAAAATTGAAAAAAGGGTTCAATATACCAATATCAGCGATTACGAGGGTACTGATAATTGTGCTTTTGGAGACTGGGATGAAAATAACCAGCTCATAATTGATGATAGCGTTACAAACAACGGGGATATGTCTAAAGTCATTGCAACTGTAGTCGGTACCATTTATGATTATACGAGCATATATCCAGACAGGCTCATCTATTTTAAAGGTAGTTCTTTAACCAGGACACACATGTATGGGAAAATTATTTTCGATTATCATGATGAACTTGTTAAGGACTTTTATATATTTGGCATCAAAAATGAGGTTGTTGGTGACATTTCGACCTATTCTAAAGAAGAAAGGGATAATTATGAGGCTTTTGTGGTGAAAAGACGTTGAACTGGAACAATTTATAGATTAAAAGCATTTAGTGGATATATGAAAGCAGTTAAAGGTAAAACAAGGATAACCAAGGAAGGATTAAAGGTTACCGTAAACCATGCGCTGGATAAGTATGAAGATGTTATCTTAGCTCCAAAAAAAGTGGCCGAAGCTAAAAAAGCTATTAAGAGAATAGATTTTCCAAGCATTCATAGGCTTATTGCTCAAAGCAAATAGTGTAAGCGCCTACTCGTTTCTTAATACCACCGAACCTGCTATTACAGCTATACTCAAGAATATCCCGAACGTGGATATCTGGCAGTAGGAAAAGTGAAGCGGACGCCTCAAATAGTGAGACGGGAGCTACAGGCAACAGCTTTGATGAAAAGCAAGATAAAGTAAGAAAATTTGTCGGGTAAAATATTATTTGTATGATTAAATATTTGAGCTTTTGCCACAGGGAACCAGATAACCATATTATTGATTTAGAATCAGAAACTATTGATAGTCTTACTTCTCTTTCTGGAGTATATATTATTAGAAGCAAACGGAAGTACTTTCCTTACCCTTTTGGCACATCTCCAATTATTTATATAGGCTTGGCAAGTAATCTTCGAAGAAGATTAAAGGAACACAGATCCGATATCGAAAATTTGAGAAAAAGTCCAAAAAAAGATAGAGGAGATCTTCCTTATTATTCAAGGTTTCAATATTTTATTACATTCGGCTCGAAAGTGCACTACTTTACAACAAGAGGAAAACAGCATGAGAAAAATTTAGAAAATAAAATAATGATGGCCTTCTACAAAAGATATGGCGCACTACCAATCGGTAACGGTGCCTTTTCGTGGGAGAAAGTTTGATTTGCCAACGTGGCTCGAATCTTATCTTAGCAAAGATTTTTCCTTTTTCTTTTTCGTGGTCTTCACAGACCACTCGCACTCACCGCGATAATATCATCCTAACCACCTCGCAAACAAATAAATAATCCTAAGAGCGTCATTGCGGCCGGCTTGAGCTTGCCTCAGCCTGAGCCGCAATCTTGTGGATACGTGCCGTGGTAACAATGATGCGCTTTTCATATCAACTCACCAAAGAAAAAAAGCAACTTCGTCACCTCGGAGCGTCACGACGGGATTGTGGCTTGCAGTCTTCTCGTCCCTCGAATCCTTTGCCGCAATGACGCGCTTTTTTGGACGTTTTATTTCTTTATTCCATAGCCTAATCCTCTTCAAACTTCCCTATCCCTTCAATTTCTGACTTCTTTGCAAGAAATACTTCTTCAATATCGTAATCATCCTGAAGGCCGAGCCAGAATTTCGGTGAATTGCCAAAATAGACACTGAAACGGAGCGCAGTGTCTGCCGTTACGCGGCGCTTCCCTTTGATAATTAAGGAAAGCCTGGTTTGCGGAATGCCTGTATCTTTTGCCAGTTTATAGGCAGTGATATTCATAGGTTGAAGGAACTCTTCTTTTAACACTTCACCAGGATGTATGTTATTTAATCTTTCCATATTATTTTAATGATAATCAGTTATTTGTACGTCAGTTGCTATTCCATTGATCCATTTAAAAACAATCCTCCATTGATTATTGATCCTTATACTATAGTATTCTTTCAAGGTGCCACTTAATTTTTCAAGCCTGTTAGAAGGCGGAATTTTTAAATCGGCAAGGTTTTCAGAGTTATGCAACATCCTCAGTTTTCTTCTTCCAATTTGCTGTATTTGTAACGGGATGTTTTTAACCCTTTCACCATTCCATATTTTTTGGGTTTCCTTGTTCCCGAAATTAAGAATCATACTAACGTCTTGAGATACTAACGTCAAAGGTAAATAAAATAGTTCGATTATACAATTAACAATATTTGATTATCTATAATGCATAATTGGTCAACAGAGGTTAGCGCTTTCCATTAAAACCATCCAAACAATTACCTTTGTTTCTATAAACTCTCGAATGCATCATGAACAGTTCCTTAATTCTTTCGGCTATTAATAAAGATGTTTCGTTAGATGAAAACGAAGCAGGGTACCTGGAATCTGTCTTAATTTCGAGGCCTTTTAAGCGAGGCGAAATGATTGTAAACAGCGGAGAACCTGCCCGCTATATGATGTTTGTAAATGCCGGCTATCTCATGACTTACTTTACCGATAAAGATGGTTTGGAGCATGTTATTCATTTTGCCGCAACCGGGTGGTGGTGTGGGGATATTTATAGTTTAAGTTCTCACCAGGCAACTATCTATGCCACAAAGGGATTGACAGATGGTGAGGTGCTTTTTCTGCCGAGGTCCGCACAGGAACAGCTCTTTGAAAAGCATCCCAAATTTGATCGGTATTTTCGCATATTCTTTCAGAATTCATTGATCAGGCAACAATTGCGCTTTGTAGAAAATTATGTCAATACCGCAGAAGAGCGATATGATGCTTTCAAAATGAGATATCCGGGCATGGAACAATATGTACCTCAGAAATACATCGCCTCCTATCTTGGCATTACCCCGGAATTTTTGAGTAAGATCCGGAAAAGAACTGTAATAAAATAGATCTTAACCTGGTTTAAGATTTTAGCTTCTCTTTCTTAATCTTGTTTATTGGTGAACAAACAGTCAGGGCTGAATTTTGTACCTTAATAAATCAATAAATTATGACAAGCGAAACAAAAACAAAATGGATCATTGACCCCAAACATTCTGAAGTTCAATTTAAGGTAAAACATCTCGCGATTTCCAATGTATCAGGCACCTTTAAACTATTTCAGGGAGAAGTTCAAAGTGAGGGCGAAGATTTTAATAACGCATCCATTCATTTTGAGATGGATTCAGATAGCATTGACACGAACCTGCAGGAACGTGACGGCTTCCTCAAATCAGAAAACTTCCTGGACGTACAAAAATTCCCAAAACTTATTTTCGATGGCAACCTTCTAAAGAAGGACGATAATTATCATCTTGAGGGTGAATTAACCATCCGCGAAACCAAAAAAGCCATTAAAATGGATGTGGAACATACCGGAACCGGAATGGGGAGGTTTAACGACTACAGGGCTGGTTTTGAGTTAAATGGTAAAATTAACAGGAAAGATTTCGGGCTGGTTTTCAATATGGTAACTGAAGCGGGAAGTCTTATCATGGGAGAAGAAATAAAACTTCATTGCGATATAGAAATCATCAGGCAAGGCGAATAGAAAGAAGTGTTTTTTAATTGGATGCCATTAAAAAATACAGTACGATATTAGCGCCATAGGGCAGGGGCAAGCCCTGCCCCTACGCGTGTGCTTCTTTCCATTTCCCTTCGGCCCATTGAAGGAACTCTTTAAGAGTGCTGAATTTGTCCATTGGCAACCCATCTGCATGTGTGGGTTTTAAGCCAGGATGGGCATATAGTTCTACATCCCTCACGGTAATCTGTTCCTGGGAAAGAATGGCGAGCCGCTCTACCACATTATGCAGTTCGCGGATATTACCGGTCCAATCCATTTGTTGCAGCGCTTCTATAGATCCTGGGCCAAAACGCTTTGGTTGCATTTTGTAATCAGCCACTATTTCGCTCAAAAATGCTTCCGCCAAAAGGGGAATGTCTTCAATTCGTTCGTTCAATGATGGGACATGTATCAATATTACACTCAAGCGATGATAAAGGTCTTCCCTGAAATTGCCTTTCTGAATTTCGTTGTAGAGGTTTTTATTGGTAGCTGCTACAATACGCACATTTACAGGGGTTTCCTTGTCTCCCCCCACGCGGGTTATTTTATTTTCCTGTAAGGCACGCAGTACTTTGGCCTGAGCTGATAAGCTCATATCCCCGATCTCGTCCAGGAATAAGGTGCCGCCATTGGCCTGCTCAAATTTGCCGATGCGTTGCTTAATAGCTGAAGTAAATGATCCCTTTTCATGCCCGAATAATTCACTTTCTATCAGTTCTGATGGTATGGCAGCACAGTTCACTTCTACCAATGGCCCATCCGCACGTTGGCTCTTCTCGTGGATCCATCGTGCTACAAGTTCTTTACCGGTTCCATTTGCGCCTGTTACCAATATCCTTGCTTCAGTTGGCGCTACACGATCAATCGTGTCTTTTATCGTTTGTATCGCTTCTGAGTCGCCGATAATTTCCCTTGTTTTGGCAACTTTTCTTTTTAAAGTCCTCGTTTCTGTGATCAGGGTTGACTTATCGAGTGCATTTCGGATGGTAATAAGCATCCTGTTGAGATCCGGTGGCTTGGCAATAAAATCGAAGGCACCTTTTTTCGCGGCTTCAATAGCTGTCTCAACCGTACCATGCCCGGAAATCATGATCACAGGAACATCCGGAGCTATCTCCATGGCTTTTTCAAGAACTTCCATGCCATCTACCCTGGGCATTTTTATATCACAAAGGATCAGGTCAAAACTGTTCTTTTTGATGAGGTTTATCCCCATCTGGCCGTCTGAAGCCTCTTCTACCTGGTAGCCTTCGTGCTCCAGGATGTCTTTCAGCGTCTCCCTGATGAGTTCCTCGTCGTCAATGATCAAAATTTTTGGCATGAGAATTGGAGTCTATAATTTAATATTCGGATTGTACGTTATTGAAAAGTATAACGCAAATTTCGGGCTAAAAATTTTTACCTGCTTGTTTTATCAAAATTAAATAAGACTGCTTAACTTTCTGAAAATTTTGTCAAGATGAAAAAACTGCTTCTCTTCCTCTGTATTATCGCTGCACTATCTTTTAAATCAGCCCCTTCGATCACTTCCCATAAAGATGCCAGATTATTCAATCCACGGAGTGGCAATCCTGTCGATTTTAAATTGAAAGATATCAATGGCAAATTTGTATCCCTGAGTGATTTCAGGGGCAAGTTTGTAGTTATTGATTTCTGGGCCAGTTGGTGTATTCCTTGCCGCGAAGAAATGCCTGCTGCAGAAAAACTTATTAATAGTTTGTCGGGTAATGACAAACTGGTCTTTTTATTCATCAGTTTTGACGAGGATGAAAGTGCGTGGAAAAAGGCAGCCAAGCCGCATGAAGATGATGGCCCACAGTTAATTATAGGTGATAAGAACGAAGACCTGAAAGCCATGTTTAATATGGATGAAATCCCGCACTTTGCCTGGGTTAACAGTAAGGGTGTTATTGTAAAAATGGATGCTCCAAGGCCGAGCGAGTTTGGCACAAAAGCCACATTGCAGGCTTATCTGATGGCTGATAAATAATATCAGCGCAACTAAATGCTTTAAATTGTGTTAGTTTTATATAACCGTCAAGTTTGCCCTCAATTTTTACATCAAAAGGCTTGCATATTTCATAGGGAAGTTTATTAACTTTGTTTTGTAGTTATTGAAAGCAGACTTCTAAACCCGGTCTCTAAACCAAAATCGTCATGTGGATGCATCGAATTCTCTTGATGTTATTCTTAGTGGCATTGTCTTCATTCAAAAATGCAGATAACGTCCAAAGGTTGATTGTGCCCTATCCTGGTGGCCATGATGCAACAGTAGATTTTACTTTGCAGGATTCCGCGAACCATACTGTAAGCCTTAGCCAATTCAAGGGGAAATTTGTGGTGATATGTATGGAAGCGAACTGGTGCGGGCCCTGTATGCAGGAATTAGCGCCTACGAAAGAAATGCAGGCTGACTTGCTGGGCCAGAATATTGTATGGGTTTTTATAAGTTTCGATCGTGACAAGGAGTCCTGGGATGAAGCAAGAAAGGAAAATAACCTGAAGGGGATTCAACTCTGGGGCAAACCCAAATCCGAGGACCTTAAAAAGACTTTTAGGTTTGATTCTCTACCCTATTATATATGGGTTGATAAAGATGGTTCCATTGTGGAAGATGATGCGCCTAGGCCTTCTGCTCACAGTGCTAAAAAGCAGTTGAAATTGTATTTGAATGGGTGAAAACTGAAATTTGAAATTGGGGGTATCTTTTAATTCCGTGAAGCCAAATTTCCAATTTCAAATCCCAACTTCCTCCACACTCCAAGCCTCAGCTTTTTGTTCAAAGAGTGCTTTGGTATTCCGCCAGGTTTCTATAAATAATTCAGAATGCCTGTAGTTATGCAGGGCATCCTCATCTTTCCAATGGCTATAAGTAAATAATATTCCCGGAGTATCCTTATCCCGAAGCAGTTGCAGGCTTTTACAACCCGGCATGGCGGTTATTTTTGGATAGGCTATTTTGTATAAAGCCAGGAAATCTTCAACATTTCCTGGCTTAAAGTGCATTTTTACAATTCTTATCATTGACACGAATCTAAGCAATCAACCGGCAGCCTGCGCTGATTCTTTTAGCTTTTTATGATAGAAATAATAAGAGGCAAATGCAAAAGCAATGAAAACAAGCATGAATGCTGCTCCGGCTGTAACCGGTCCGACTGCAATAATGGAATATGTGGCGCCGCCGAGGTCAAATATAAAGCCAGCATAAGCCCATTCTTTCAGTCTGGGAAAGCCGGGAATAAGAATGACAATAGAGCCAAGTATTTTGGCAACGCCCAGAAATGGAACGAAATAGGCAGGGTAGCCTAATTTGATGATAAAATCAGCGGCTTCTTTTGTCTGCATGACCTCCTGGATACCATCGGATATCATAAACAGTGCAAAAAGACTGGTGATGATCCAATAAATGATTTTTGTTGATTTCATGTGATATATTTTTTCGTTAAAGATTTTAATAAGGCAAAACTACGACCTTAAAACGTTATCAATGAAGTGTAAATCCGACAACTTAATGGGCTGATTGCGGCATGGAATTAACCGGATTCTTGAGCTTTCCAATATTATTATTGCTCCATTTTTAACAGATGCTCTTCCAACTGTTCAAATGTACCTGCAAAGCCCTCATTCATAGAATCAAATCCACCTTCAAATGTTTTGCGTTCTTCTTCTGTAGCGTGTATAGGGCCACCTTTTAGGGTAGCCGTAGTTTTTCCATCTTTTTCGCTAAAGGTCAGCTCATTGTAAACTTCAAGAGGCCAGTTTGCGCTGAAGGGCGCTCTTACGGTTTTACCGTCTTTATCTGCAAATGAATTGATGAATACTACTTTCTCCCCTGGAAGTATTTCGCGATATACAAATAGTCCTGTCATCTCTGTTCCATCTGCACCAATCATGCTGTAAAGAAAAGTGCCGCCTGGCTGGAAATCAAATTTTGAAACCTTAATTTCAAAACCTTTAGGTCCCCACCATTTTTCAAGGTGCTCTTTTTGCGTCCAGGCTTTGTAAACAAGCTCTTTTGGTGCATTTAACTCCCTGGTTATTATTAGTTCACGGCCTTTTGGTTTTTCATATATGTAGTCTTCCATCCTTTCCACATTTTGTTTCAATCCTTCAGCGGCGCCAAATTGTTTCACGGCCATTTCAAATACTGCCGCTGACTCAAACTGGTTGCGAATGGTTAGTTTTGTTTTATCGCCCATTTCTTCAAAGGTTACAGTCATAGTAAACACTGGTTCGTGACCGTGCCTGAGTACGATCTTTTCCGGCCTTACAATTTCAACGAATTCATTGACATTCGGATAATCAGTCCCATCCGGGCCATGCATTACAAATTCCCATAGCCCACCGGGCCTGAATTCCATTTTCGAAATAGTATTTGTAAATCCATTAGGGCCCCACCAATGTTTGATATGTTCTGGTTCTGTCCATACCCTAAAAACCAGATCTCTTGGTGCATTCAGGATGCGGGTAATAACCATTTCAGGCACATCTGTCCTTATCAGCGGTTCAGTCTTTGTTTCCATGTTTTTTCTTCTTTTTATCTTTTTTATGTTTCTTGGATTTTTTGGGTGATTGTAATTCTTCAAGATAATTTTCCAGCGAATCAAGCCTGGCGCTCCACATCTCGCGGTATTGCTCTACCCAGTCCGATACAGCTTCCAACTGATCCAGTTTGGCTTCGCACATACGTTCACGGCCTTTTTGTTTTACGGTGA
>JABDEJ010000056.1 GCA_013287095.1 Bacteroidota bacterium
AGATAGTGCGCTTTGCTCCGGTAGAACCGTTCAGCAACAATGTTTCTGCATCACTTTGATTAATTTCTGGAATGACTTTCGGCCAATAGCCCGATATTCGCGACAAATTGAATCAGATTTACTATCGTGAGCCTTCGGGTTCTACTACCGTCGAAATGACAAAGCCATGGAACAAAACCTTACACCCGTATCAACTTTAGGCGAATTCGGCCTGATCGAAAGACTGACTGAAAATTTTAACTCCAAAAATGAATCCACCATTAAGGCAATTAATGACGATAGTGCCGTGATTCATTATGATTCAGGGGATACAATCGTATCAACAGACATGTATGTGGAAGGGGTTCATTTCGATATGGTATATACACCATTAATGCATCTCGGGTACAAATGCATTGTTGGCAGTATATCAGATATCTATGCCATGAATGGTACAGCGCGCCAGGCACTGGTATCACTTGGCATCAGCAGCCGGTTTACGGTTGAAGCGCTGGAAGAATTATACGGTGGCATACAGGCAGCCTGTACCAAATACGGGGTTGACCTGGTAGGCGGCGATACAACCACTACCAAAACAGGCCTTGTTATCAGTGTGACCGTATTAGGAAACGCCAACCGTGATGAAATATGCTACAGGAATGGTGCAAAAGTGGGAGACATTATCTGCGTGAGCGGTGATCTGGGTGGTGCATATATTGGCCTGCAGGTATTGGAAAGGGAAAAAAGGGTTTTCCTGGAAGCGCCCGGGGCACGGCCTGACCTGGCAGGGTTTGATTATGTCCTTAAGCGTCAACTAAGACCGGAAGCGAGAAAAGATTTAGTGGAGATATTTAAAAGTGAAAAAATAAAACCCACCTCCATGATCGACATATCTGATGGCCTTGCTTCCGAAATCATGCATATCAGTTCGCAATCAGGCGTAGGATGCATGATCTATGAAGACAAAATTCCTATTGACGAAAATACTTATAATACGGCCCTGGATTTCAACTTAGATCCAACTTTATGTGCTTTAAGCGGTGGGGAAGATTATGAATTACTTTTCACCCTGGATCCTGCCGATTATGAAAAGATAAAAAACAGCCCGGATATCACTGCGATTGGAGATATAACCAATAAAGGATCAGGATATAAAATAACAACGAAGTCGGACAACGTTTACGATTTAAAAGCCCAGGGCTGGAAACATTTCTAAGGAAAATCAAATGATTGGCATTTGTTTTGAGCATCCTTGGGAGAGCAAGGGCCTACTTATGAGAAGGTAAGCAGTATATTTTATGAACTTAAGATGCATTTCAAAAATATAAAGATCGCGATGGCTTTGATTTGTGCCCTTATTGGCACAGCGACGGGTTCTTTTGGGCAAAAACTGCAATGGTCTATGCCGCAAAGGGTTACTGATCGTGCCTTTATCACGGAATGCATCGGCTCAAATACGGAAGGATTATACGTCCTCAAAAAAAACACAAGGACACAGAACCGCGATATAATGGTGGAGCATTATTCTGATGACTTGCACCATGTTACCAGCAAAGTATTTGCTAACCATAGGGACGAAGTTTTTCTGAATATCTTTCTTGATTCTGCCGGACTAAGAATGTTTTATGCACAGTCAAGCCCGGATAACAAAAGGACAGATATCAGACTCAAAAACCTTAATTTCAACCTTGCAGAATCAGGGAAAGACACTACATTATTTTCACTCTCCGGTATAAGCCCTGAACAGGCAATGATATCCGTTTACAAAATAAAGCTCAACCCTTATGTGTTGATTACTTATGCAACAGACATGAGCCAATATCCTGCTTTGTATGGATATCTTATTCTCGATGAGAACTATAACAAAATAAATTCAGGCAATATAAATATCGGCGAAAAAAATCGATTGTCAATAGAACAGGTGACTTTTACCCGTGACCAGGCTTGCTTTTTAATGAGGGAAGATGCCGTATCAAAAGCGGTGAAACAGGGGTATAGATTCTATACCTACAGGGTAAAATTTTCGGATAGCAGCCTTACCAAAACCCCTCTTTTCAATGACCGGTTTGCTGCGACCGAAGGCATTTTAAAAACGGATTTTAAAAACGATGCGATTGTATTTGCAGGATTGTTTGCAAACCTGGATTCATCGTATGTAAAAGGCTATTGCACATGGAAATATGATCTGAGGTCCAATGCCGAATCCATTCAGTTCACGCCATTCCCGCCTGAAGTTGTGAGCGAAATGGAAGGCCGAAGGATAAAAGTACAGGGCATTTTTAACCTCCGAGCCGGGGACCTTGATTTCAGGGCGGACGGTGGTCTTATCCTGAGTACGGAAGAGTACCAGGAAACGCATGAAAACGTTTCCGATTTTAATGCGTACGGGGTAGCTCAGCCAAGTGTGAGAAACTATTATTATTATGAAAACCTTTTAATATTGTCCATAAACCCTGCCGGCAATCTTGATTGGCACACCGTTGTCCGTAAAGACCAGGTTTCTGTAAACGACAACGGAACCTTTTCCTCGTATGTACTTGCCGTTCTGCCTGATAGGCTGCTATATATATACAATGACCTCACCCGCAAAAACTGGGACTTAAGTGTTGCAGAGATTGACCAACAAGGCAAAGAGGAAACCAAAGTACTGGTAAAACCACAAAACTATGATGGCCGCCTCATACCGCAATACGGGTACCAGGTAAGTTATAATCAATTCATTATCCCAGAGTTGACACCGAGGGGAATAGTGATATTGAGGGTGAGTTATTAGGCGTCAGGAATCAGGGGTCAGGAGTCAGGGGCTTGCGCGCGTGATTTTGCCGTTAGAAATTTCATTCGTAATCCAGTGTCGTTTAGTTAGATAAATCCACAACCCTGAAAGGGTTGAACGATACTAATTATTTGCAGTTCAACCCTTTCAGGGTTATAAAAAGCAGCCTTATCAGCCACGGGTTTTACCCGTGGTTATTCATATTTAACCCCATTCGGGGTAATTTGTACCTTAAAAGTACTTACAAAAGACATTCTTAATTCCTAATTCTTAATTACCGGCCTGATATACACATCCCCATTCACGGATACTTTCAGGAAATACATTCCGGGTCCCCACTGAAGGACAATAGGCTTTATTTCATAAGTTTGCGATTCTGCCGGCTGCTGTGCATCTGCTATTTTCTGAATAAACCTGCCGAGGGCATCATAAACAGAAATGTTGACATGGGCCGGCTGTGCCAGATCAACGATAATAAGAGCATTGGTTTCAAAAGGGTTCGGGAAAACCCGGATATTGAACTTATCTGACTGGAAATACCGGATATCAATGGTAGTATCAAATACAGAGGGACAACCTGCGGCAGAATTTATGGTTAAAGATACTTTGACCAGTGAATCTTTTGTGAAGGGATATTGATGTGATGTTTCATATTGGCTGCCTGTTGTGCCATCGCCAAAATCCCATTTATAGGTTTTTTCTGTGGTGTCTATTGCCTTAAATACATAAACAGGGCTGTCGCTCAGGACTTTAAAATGTGCGTCGGGGTTTTGCCGGATTACATATTTGTCAGCAGGGGCTGATGAACATCCTGTGGAATTGGTTTCAGTCACAAAAATGGTGTCATTACCGGAATCAAATAATAACAATACACTATTGGTACCCTGGCCTGATACTATTTTACCTTTTTCTATGGCCCATTTCCATGTCGCACCCGTATCATAGTTTACGGTATAATTGAGCGGGGTATCATTTCCGCAAACTAGGTCGTATCCATCAATAACAGGAAGACCCGGGAGTGGAACAACGGTAATCTTCACGCTGTCATTATTGTTGCACCCGGTGGCGGCATTTGTTTCAGACAGTATATAAATGGTTGATAAAGATGGATTAACTATAATATTTGACAGGGTTGAGCTAAAACCGGCAGGGATACTTTGCCATTGATACGTATCCCCGGTAGTGCCCCCATATCCCAATGACACCTGCTGCGCCGGACAAATATTTTTAGGTTTGCCTGCGTCCGGTTTCGGAAGTGGGTTGGTTTTTATAATGACGGAATCTGTTTTGGAACATCCCGTGGCATTTAAGGTTGCGGTGAGGTAATAAGTAGTGTTTGCTGCCACCTTGACGGTTGGGTTTGAAACCGTAGCGCTAAATCCGGCAGGATCTGAAGACCATTTGTAAGAATTGCCCGTGGCCGGGTTTGCCCCAAGGGCCACTGAAGTTCCGGCACAAACTGTTTGGTTATTACCAGCATTGGGAACAGGAGGAGACTGTTTTAAAAAGATGATGGCAGAATCAGGATTGCTGTTGCAGCCCGTAATTGTATCAAATACCTGCAAATAATAAACCGTGGTATCAGTAGGGGGAGAAACAACAGGATTTGCCTTCTTAGAGACGAACCCTGCCGGGTCGGATACCCAAAAATAAGTACAATTGTTCAAAGGCAAAGTTCCCAGACTATATCCGCTCCCCGCACAAATGGTATGGTTTCCACCTCCATTGGCCACAGGGTTAGGATTAACTGTAATCCTGATGGAATCGGTACCAGTACAGCCAACGGCTTTGATGGTCTCTGTTAAATAATAAGTGGCAGATGCTGTTGGCGTAGCCACAGGGTAGCTGATCGTTGATGTAAAACCAGCCGGCTTTGATGTCCACGAATAAGCAATGCCAGACACAGGAGGATATGCGCCAAGTTGGGCCGTATCTCCAATACAGATACCATGGTCTTTCCCTGTATTTGGAACCGGATTGGCCAAAACTGTAACATTATATCCTGCTGTATCATCGCAGGCCAGTGAATCCAATATACCATTTGGCATTGAAGTTTCTGCCTGTATCTCAAACTTGCCTGGCGTGAAACTATAACTGCCAAGGGATAATGATACCGAACTATCGGGTAAAAGCTTTCCTTTCCAGTGATAAGTTGGCTGAACTGCATTGTTCACGCTCCAGTTAATAGTCACCGAATCCAGAACAAAATCACCATAATTTTTGAGTTGGGCCGTTACGGGTTGTGTGCTAATGCAGATCGTATTTTTGGGGATCTGGACAGCAGAAATACCTACATCCGTAATAAGTAGATTGCTGAATTTGGCCAGAAAAGCATCATAATTGCCAGCGCTTGTAGAGTCCTTATAAATAGTTTGATACGCGCCAGATGTGGCAATCCTCTTTGTACTGGACGTAGTGCCCCCAATATAAATATTCCCCCGTCCATCTAAAGCAATACCAAATCCAATATCTTCATTAGTGCCGCCAATATACCTGCCGTAAAGAAGGTATCCTGTATTACTGAATTCTGCAAGATAGGCATCGGACCCACCGCCATAAGATGACTGGTTGGGGTTGCAGGAAGCAACGAAGGCCCCACTTACTGTAAAACCGGTAACAAACACATTGCCTAAAGCGTCTATGCACACACTATTGGCTTCTTTTGAGACGCCACCATAGTATGTGGCCCATACACGGCTGCCGCCGCCATTGAATTTGGCAAGGAATGCACTGCTGCTCCCTGCAAACACAGTAGATTGATAGGTGCCTGATGTGCCAATACCATTATCCGTGTTCCCTATTAAATAAACATTGCCCGAACGATCCACACTTACGCCCGTGGCGAAACCATTGCCGTCACCAAAATAGGTGGCCCAGGTAAGATTGCCCGAGCCGCTGAATTTGGCAAGAAAAGCATTACTGCCCTTGCCTGCAAAAGATGTTTGGTAAGCACCAGAACTGGCAAGGCCCTTACTGGTTGTAAAGCCAGCCAGGTATATATTTTGAGAAGCGTCCACGCTTACCCCATATCCACCGTCATATCCGCTGCCCCCGAAATAAGTACCCCAATCAAGATCGCCCGTACTGTCGAATTTCGCGAGAAAGGCATCCCCGCCCCCTCCTGCAAAACTCGTGCTGCCCCCGCCATAAGAAGTCTGGTACGCGCCTTTGGTCGCTATCCCGGTAGAACTGAATGTACTGCCCGTTATATATACGTTCCCGGAAGCATCCGAGGTCAAACTAACTCCTCCAACATCGGGAAATGGTGCCCCACCAGGAATATTATAGTCTCCGGCATCCATATTTGATCCATAATAGCTTGCCCATGCAAGGCTGCCTGAACCTCTGAATTTCGCTATAAAAGCCGCAGCACCCGGGTTTTTGGTCTGATAGGCACCGGTAGTTGCAATACCGGTAGTATCAGGCGTGATGCCCGCGATATAGACGTTTCCGTTTTTGTCTGTAGCGATATTATTGCCAGCAGGAAAGATGGATCTCAGCGTATCATCCCCATCTGCTAATTCGTCATCAGACGATGCGCCAAAATACGTACACCATTCAAGCGCGCCAGAGCTATTGAACTTTGCCAAAAAGGTATTATATACTGTGTAATACCCATTTACGGCATTTCTCTCCACTTTCTCTAAATTAGTCCTGTATGCACCTGAAGTTGCTATTGTGCTGTCTTCGGTCACCCCGGTTATATATACATTCCCTGAATCGTCTGTAGCAACGCCAGTTGCATACGTGTTTCCTCCAAAATAGGTAGCCCACTTGACACCCGCACCAGATGCATAAAAATCATTAAAACTTACCAGGATTGATACAATGAGCAGTATGGTTTTGAGAAACTTCATTTAACATTGGCAGTAACAAATTTAACAGAATATTTATTAAACGTGTTTTTTCTCGTAGAGATTATTTAACTTAAACGTATAAGGATTCCAAAAACCTTATACGTTTTGCCGAAAGCGACAACAAAATCAAAAATATTTTTCGTTGTAAGCCATTGAATAAATATAGGTTGCAAAATATTTTTCAATACTGCCCACCCACTTTGGTATCTCGCTATATAAGTAAGTAAAGCCGATGTGCAAATGTGCCGATATGCAAATGTGCAAATTGGCTGACGCAAGAGTCACTGACGAATGAAATCCCATAAATCTTGTTCAGACTATTTCTCGCAGATGGCGCAGAAATGTCTCTCACGGTATAAAAATCTGCGGAAATCTGAGGGATCTGCGGGAGTTTTTATCACAAAACATCCGCTGCATTTAAATGTTTAATAATGAATATGTTAGTTGCCAATAAAAATCTGTTGGGTTTACAATTTGGTCAAAATGTTAACCCAAAATTTCATTCAATGCATTGTTAATAAAATAATTAAAGAAAAAGCCTTGAAAAAACCAAAAAATGTAAACCCGAGGGAACACGGAAAGCAAAGAGCCAGAGCGCAGTGCGAAGAGCGGAAACCGTCACCTACAACTAACTCTCCATCCATAATGTTATATTTGCAAACACATTCAATGAACAAACCTCTCACTTCTCACCTCTCACTTATTACCCCTAATGATCTCCGCCAATTCCTCGAAGAAAAAACCGACCAGTATAATCGGCTGGATTTCATTGAAAATGACCCTGTTTCCATTCCACATTCTTTTACTAAAAAACAGGATATAGAAATATCAGGATTTTTTGCCGCGATGCTGGCATGGGGATTACGGAAAACCATCATCAACAAATGCAAAGAACTCTTTGAGCTGATGGACCGTCAGCCGCATGATTTTATGGTCAACCATAGTGCCAGGGAAGCAAGAATGATCCTTCATTTCAAACACCGGACTTTTAACAGCGTTGACCTTGCGTATTTTTTGGATTGGTTTCAATGGTATTACCGCAAAAATGATTCCTTAGAAGATGCTTTTGCCTCAAATATCAAGGCTGGAGATTTGAATACAGAAAATGCTTTGATTGGTTTTTCGGATATGTTCTGCTCATTGCCGGATTTCCCGGACCGCACCAAAAAGCATATCGCCACACCAGCCAGAGGTTCAAGCTGTAAGCGGATGAATATGTACCTGCGATGGATGGTGCGAAAGGATGACCGGGGCGTTGATTTCGGTATATGGGATAAGATCAAACCAAGTCAACTTGTTTGCCCGGTAGATCTTCATGTGGAGAGGGTTGCCAGAAAATTGGGATTGATAGACCAGGTGAAACCCGACTGGAAAGGAGCGGTAGAACTCACCGAAAAATTGAAAGTATTCGATCCTATAGACCCTGTGAAATATGATTTTGCGCTGTTCGGATTGGGGATAGTGGAAAACTATGGAAGGCAGAATGGTGATTGAGCTTGTTGAAACCCTATCCCAGTATTCTTCCTGCAGCGTAATAATGCTTGGTATAATAGGGCGCGCTCAGCCTGTCAACCATGATACCACCCCTTGAAGCGGCATGGATAAAGTATCCATCTTTCAAATAAATAGCAACATGCGATATACGTTTTCCATGGATTTTAAAAAACAGGATATCACCGGTTTGAAGATCGGTTTTCTTCACACGCTCTTTCATCTCAGTGATCATGCTCCTGGAAGAATGAGTCAGACAAATGCCATAAACTTCTCTGTATATCTTTGAAACAAAACCACTGCAGTCAATCCCCTTTTTACAATACCCAGCATGTCTGTATGGGGTACCGAGCCAATCGGCAAGGGTTTCCATCAGGTGAAGGTCACAGCAGGTATCAAGTTGAACACCTAATTTGGATGATAACAGATTTAATTCAATTTGCAGTGAACTATCTTTGCAGCAATTTGTTGAATTGGTACTTTGAACAGGAGGACATTGGTCTGCCCCTCTATCTGGTGTACCGTTTACAAACAGGCCAAAAGAACCTATAATAAACACGAATGTTAACGCAATTTTCCTCAAAACTTCCTTCTTTCCAAACCCAGACATTGAACAATTACATATATCAATATCTAAATATGTCGCAATCTATATATATTATCTGAAGCGTGCAAGAAAACGAGGGAAAAATTTACAATGCTTTGGCACTTGACCTGGCCAAAAACTTCGCCATAGATGCCAATAAGCCCATTTATGATGTGGAAAACTTTTTGGGAAGGCTCGAGAAAAAAATGTCTGAGTTGATCTTTGACCTAATACAAAATGACTACAACCGGTTGCTTGCGATCCTCTACAGGATAGATGTTGACGAAAAAACAGTGAGTGATTGCCTGGGTGGAACAGATATTTTCACTGCGTCCGATAACCTTGCTCATGCAGTTATTGAAAGACAGATAAAAAAGATAAAATACCGGATGGGGAATTATTAATTTAGCGCCATGGATTTTGGAAGATTACCGGACATTGATAACGTAAATTTTACCCTGCCGCCGGATGCGTGGCAAACAACCCAATTGCTCAAAGAACTCAAAAACAAACCCGCGAAACAGCCTGAAATACACGTTGGCTGCGCTAAATGGGGCCGTAA
Organism: Bacteroidota bacterium; assembly: GCA_013287095.1. The sequence continues at coordinate 9,249 of JABDEJ010000056.1, forward strand.
AGACTGGATAGGCCAGGTATATCCGCCAGGAACCAAAGAAAAAGACTTCTTCAGCATTTATGCCAAAAACTTTGATGCAATTGAGCTGAATGCCACCCACTATCGCATCCCAACGGCAAAAACGATCCTTGACTGGAAAAGCAAAGTAGATAAGGACTTCCTGTTTAGTCCAAAGTTCGTCAATACGATTTCTCATTTTCAAAGACTTAAAAATGCAGATGCAGCAACGCATTCATTTTATGAAGCCATTTTACTACTTGGTGAAAACCTTGGAACTACTTTTTTACAATTGCCTCCAAATTTCAGTCCCAAAAGTTATAATGATCTTGCCAACTACCTGAAGGATCTTCCAAAAGAGGTAAAAGTTTGCGTGGAACTACGACACCACAGCTGGTTTCTCGACGAAAATGTCCGTGATGAAACGCTGGAAATGTTGAAAGAAAATAATATTGGTACTGTAATAACCGATGCCGCTGGCGAACGCGAAGTGGTACAAATGGCACTCACAACCAATGAGGCATTTATTCGCTTTGTGGGAAACAGCTTGCATCCAACTGACTATAACCGTATTGATGACTGGGTAATCAGATTAAAATCATGGCTTGATAATGGGTTGAAATCCCTGTACTTCTACATGCACCAGCATGAGGAACAATATTCGCCGATCCTTTGTGACTATTTCATTGCAGAAATGAACAAAAAATGCGGACTTAAACTAAAGAGGCCTCATTTATTGAATGAAGAGCAGGGGTTGTTTAGTTAATTTCACGGCACAAATGCATCCTCAATATGATATATTTCGCTTTGTGCGCCATTATTTACAATGGATATAATGTCAAACCGTATCTCATTTTCTATCTTGAACAAGTCAATGAAATGATTCGCGGCCTTTGCTATATGCTGCTTTTTCGCCTTGTTCACTGCTTGTTCTGGCCATCCGAAATAGGTGCCGCTCCGGGCTTTCACCTCCACAAACACAATGGTTTGGTAGTGCCTGGCAATAATATCAATTTCATATCCATTGCCTTTCCAGTTCAGACGTTCAATGGTATATCCTTTTTTCAATAGATATTCTACAGCTATTTTTTCTCCTGCCTGGCCTTTTTCACGGTTTTGAGATTTAGGTTTGGGGGGATTTGATTGCGCGTCCATTGTGGCAAATATATAAATTTTTATATTTTTTCGATCTCAGACCAAGCACCCTCAGCGGTAATAATTGTCTGAACAGGGATTTCTGAGATTTGAGAGATTTTGCGGAAGTCTCAAAGTTCTCTCTAAAAAAGTCAGAAATAAATATCAATCCCTCCCGAAAATTTGGAAAAATTCCAGCTCAGGCATTATTTTCGAAGAATGAAATACGAAGATGTCACAAGAAGCATTCTTGCCGCTGCCTTTAAAGTGCATTCTACTTTGGGAAACGGTTTCCAGGAAGTTATTTATCAGCGGGCTATGGAACTGGAAATGCCTTTGCATGAACTTTTATTTAAGCGAGAAATGGAAATGCCTATTTTTTATTTAGGCCGCCAGATCGGCACAAGAAGGGTGGATTTCTTTGTAGAGGGCTTAATAATGGTTGAACTAAAGGCACAGATAAAACTGGAAGATGTCCATCTTGCACAGGCCATAAATTACCTTGAAGCTTATAATGTGGAAGTAGGGATGTTACTGAATTTTGGTGCCATAAGCCTTGAATACAGAAGGTTGACGAATAAGAAATATAAAAATGTCTGAACGGGGATTTTTGGGGTTTTAGGGATTAAAGAGATATTGCTACGTATTTAATACCCATACAAACCATTCGGTTACTTCCCAAAAATCCCATACATCCCAGGAATCCCCGTTCAGACAATTACTCGAATAATAAACTCATGAAAAATGGAGGAAAAGTTACGGAATGAAACCAAAGATTACGGCTAAGGAAGACGGATTGCAAATCCTAATACTCGAAACTGCCAGATTGCAAATCCGGCAGAGCGGGGTGAACCCGTTCGGACGGGCATTGACATACTCTCCCGGATTTGCTCCAGTACCATCTGCGCTGGCGAGCTTAACTTCTCTGTTGCGCCATTGTTGGTATTGTCACCAACAAGTTCCAGCAAACTAACAGTAGTTAAAATTTTGGATATGTTGTTAGGGTGTATTTAAGATAATGAGAGTTTGCTAATAAATAGACTTGTTGGTGACAACACCAACAAGGGCGAAAAATCCCCGTTCAGACAATTACGCTAAATAAAAAAAAGGAAAAGTTACGGAATGAAACCAAAGATTGCTACTAAGGAAGGCGGATTACAAATCCTAATACTCAAAACTGCCAGATTGCAAATCCGGCAGAGCGGAATAAAAAAACAAAGGAAAAGTTACGTAATGAACCCAAAGATTGTGACTAAGGAAAGCGGATTCCAAATCCCCGTCCGACCAGGTCATCCGGGCGGGCTTATGCTCAAAACTGCCAGATTACAAATCCGGCAGAGCGGAGTCAGGAAAAAAATTAATTGTATTATAGAATTATGTTTATACATTTACATTTAAAAACTTACACTATGAAAACAAAATTTTTAGCTATTACGGCCTTTACTGCATTGATTGTTACATTGATCTTAGTGGTTATTGTTTCATCTTGCACTAAAACAAATAACTCCAATTCAACTAATTCCACTTCATGCAAAACTACTGGTACGACTGCTAATATAGGTGGTTCAAATGGTTCGACATATGGTTTCAATGTTAGCAGCCCAAGCGATGAACAAATACAATTCGACAATATAAATGGAAATTTTAATATACAGAATACAAGTTTGGGTACCGTAGGGTATGGTACTATCATGGACGTTGGCCCTCAAAGTTGTCTCGACTTTACATATTCAGGTACCCCTACTGCTAAAACGGTTGCAGAAATAGATGGGCATGGATATGTTGGTATCTTTTTGGATGGTCATATAATAAAGTTTATTGCGGGAACATATAACCAAGGCATTATTAGTGTAACCTATTCAACATTATTATGCCCATTTTATGGCACCCTTTCTTCACTAGGAACTAACGCAAATGGAGTATTTAATGTTGATGTCGGCAATTTGGCGTCGGGAACTTGTACTTGCCATAATCCAGGTGATGCGGATCAAGATTGTTTCATAAATTTCGATAATACAAAATTAAATTTTAGTGTGAGTATAGGATGTAAGTGTCCCAATGGATATCGTATATCTGATTCTATCACGGCTATCATGGATGTTGGTCCCCAAAGTTGTCTCGACTTTACCTATTCAGGTACTCTATTTTCTGCAACTGTACCAGAAATATCTGGCCATGGTTATGTAGGCAAGTTTGAAAATGGCCATTCCGTAAAATTTATTGCGGATACATACAGCGGAGGCATTGTTATTATTAGTTATTTATTCCAATAATTGAAATTAAGCGAGTTTGAAAATCTAGACAATTTCCCCGTTCAGACAATTATGCACATAAAAAAAACCCCTTCCGTGTTTCCACGAAAGGGGTTTATAAATAAAAGGCATTGACATACTCTCCCGGATTTGCTCCAGTACCATCTGCGCTGGCGGGCTTAACTTCTCTGTTCGAAATGGGAAGAGGTGATCCCCACCGCTACAAACACCAATTAAATTTTCAATTTGAGAATTTGGGAATTTGAGAATGAACCCAAAAACCAACCTAACAAACTACTCAAACATATTTAATCTTAAGACAATTTTCAAATCTTCAAATTGCCCCATAAATTTTAATTTACTGGTGAAATCAAACAAAAATGAATAAAAATAGAAAGCATACGGGCAATTAGTATTGCTCAGCTAAGTACATTACTGCACTTACACCTGCAACCTATCAACGTCGTGGTCTACGACGGCCCTGCGAAGTCTAATCTTGTGGCAAGCTTCGCGCTTAGATGCTTTCAGCGCTTATCTTAACCGAACGTAGCTACTCAGCGGTGCCCTTGGCAGGACAACTGATACACCAGAGGTTCGTCCGACTCGGTCCTCTCGTACTAGAGTCAGGCCCACTCAAACTTCAAACGCCCACAACAGATAGGGACCGAACTGTCTCGCGACGTTCTGAACCCAGCTCGCGTGCCACTTTAATAGGCGAACAGCCTAACCCTTGGGACCTTCTCCAGCCCCAGGATGTGACGAGCCGACATCGAGGTGCCAAACCTTCCCGTCGATATGAGCTCTTGGGGAAGATCAGCCTGTTATCCCCGGAGTACCTTTTATCCTTTGAGCGATGGCCCTTCCATATGGAACCACCGGATCACTATACTCTACTTTCGTACCTGGTTGACTTGTCAGTCTCTCAGTCAAGCACCCTTATGCTATTGCACTCAACGCACGGTTACCAAGCGTGCTGAGGGTACCTTTAGAAGCCTCCGTTACACTTTTGGAGGCGACCACCCCAGTCAAACTACCCACCAAACACTGTTCCCTTTTGGGGTTAGAAGCCAGACAAACGAAGGGTGGTATTTCAACGTTGGCTCCACGACAGCTAGCGCTGCCGCTTCAAAGCCTCCCACCTATCCTACACATCGTTTGCCCAGCATCAATGTTAAGCTATAGTGAAGGTTCACGGGGTCTTTCCGTCCCGTTGCGGGTAATCGGCATCTTCACCGATACTACAATTTCACCGAGCTCACGGCTGAGACAGTGCCCAGATCGTTACACCATTCGTGCAGGTCGGAACTTACCCGACAAGGAATTTCGCTACCTTAGGACCGTTATAGTTACGGCCGCCGTTTACTGGGGCTTCAATTCAATGCTTCGCCTTGCGGCTGACATCTCCTTTTAACCTTCCAGCACCGGGCAGGTGTCAGGCCATATACTTCATCTTTCGATTTTGCATAGCCCTGTGTTTTTGCTAAACAGTCGCCTGGGCCTATTCTCTGCGGCCTCATTGCTGAGGCACCCTTTATCCCGAAGTTACAGGGTCAATTTGCCGAGTTCCTTAGCCGTGAATCACTCGAGCGCCTTAGAATATTCTTCTCAACTACCTGTGTCGGTTTGCGGTACGGGTGTCTATAACTGAAGTTTAGAGGTTTTTCTTGGAAGTATGGTTACAGCTACTATCCCCTCCCCCGAAGGGTCGAGGTACTATCGGGTTTCAGCATCTCCGGCGGATTTTCCTACCAGAAATATACCTACGCCCTTCAACGTACTATTCCGTAAGTACGCGAGCCTTTCACAACTCCGTCGCCCCATCACATTATAGACGAGTACGGGAATATTAACCCGTTGTCCATCGGCATCCCCATTCGGGTTATCCTTAGGCCCCGACTAACCCTGATCTGATTAACATTGACCAGGAAACCTTAGTTTTTCGGCGTGCGGATTTCTCATCCGCATTATCGTTACTCATTCCTACATTTTCTTTTCTATAAGCTCCAGCATGTCTCACGGCACACCTTCAATGCGAATAGAATGCTCCCCTACCGCTCTTTCGAGCCCATAGCTTCGGCAGTATGTTTAATGCCCGAGTATTGTCCGCGCCCAATCGCTCGACCAGTGAGCTGTTACGCACTCTTTGAATGGATGGCTGCTTCCAAGCCAACATCCTGGCTGTCTATGCGACTGAACATCGTTTTATCAACTTAACATACATTTTGGGGCCTTTTGCATAATGATCCTACGAGTTACTCCTCTCTGGCAAGGTTAAGTGCCTCAGGCACGAAGCCGTAGCGAAAGCGAGTCTTAATAGGGCGATTTAGTCAGAGGGGGTAGACGCGAAACCTTGTGATCTACCCATGGTCAGGTTGAAGGTTGGGTAACACCAACTGGAGGACCGAACTGATTAGCGTTGAAAAGCTACCGGATGAACTGTGGGTAGGGGTGAAAGGCCAATCAAACTGGGAAATAGCTCGTACTCCCCGAAATGTTTTTAGGAACAGCGTCAGCTCAAGGTATTATAGAGGTAGAGCTACTGTT
>JABDEJ010000057.1 GCA_013287095.1 Bacteroidota bacterium
CAATATCCCCTTTTCAGGTGATATTGGGCGGTAAAAACCATCAGACCCTCTTCATTAAAATAATAATCATCTGATTCAAGAGGTTTTAATTCCTGGTTCCCAGAAGGTTTACGTTCTACGGGTTCTTCTTTATTGGTTTCGCTCACTCAGCAAGTTTATCCGTTATTTTTTCCAGCTTTTCTGCCGTATATTTTCCTGATTCCGTATAAGTTACCTTACCTCTTGGATCTACAACAAACAGATATGGAAGGTCTTTATCCTTCATACCAAGTTTGCTCACATATTCCTGAACCGGCCCTGGATAAATAAGCACGAATTTGTATAAAGAACTGTCCATAGATTCCTTAAGCTTTCTTTTTACTGTTTCAACTGAAACACCTTCAATTCCCCCCGTCATGGGAATAAAATACATTTTCACCTGGAAAAAGCCATTGCCCGAAAGGCTGGCATATACTGGCTCAATCCAGCTGATCATGTCCTGTTCGGCTTTCATTGACCTGACCATCCCGATGAGGGCAAATTTGCCATGTGCATCCAACGGCAGACTGATGTTTTTTCCTGCAAGGTTGGTGCCCGACATGGTAGGGAAGTCTTTGGTATCGTCACGCAAAAAAGCCGTCATTGCTAAAAAAAGAAGGCTAATGACAAGAAATTTAAGCTTAATCATAATTTTTGGTATTAATAAATTTGTCTGCTAACTTACATAAAAAATTCGGCTCCAAAAGGTTCATTCCAAAACAACTATTTTTAATGGTCCTGCAAAAAAAAATGAAATTTTTGTTGCACGTTTCAAATTTTGTTGTAGCTTTGGGGTCTTGATTGAGGGACAATCATAAATTGATTTCTTTCACTCATTTAGCATTTAATATCATATATTGGTATAAAGATTTCTTTTGGTTGGTTAGGGTGGGAGGAGCCTTCTTTTTTTAAGGAGGCTCTTCTCTTTTTATAGCCCCATGTATATTTCAAGCATTTTTTTAAATTCACTCCTAATTCCCGTTAGCCAAGGCATTTCCCTGCTCTAAAAGAACCAAATTTATAGGGGAGAAAAATTGATTGATTATTCTTCGTTGATGACAATCTTCTCTATCACGTCACCTTGCCGAACCTGGTCAATGACATCTAACCCATCTACCACCTTGCCGAAACAGGTATGTTTTCTATCAAGGTGAGCAGTATTGGTGCGACTATGGCAGATAAAGAACTGGGATCCTCCTGTATCTTTTCCTGCATGGGCCATAGAAAGTACGCCTCTATCGTGATGCTGGTTATTCCCATCCAGCTCGCATTTGATGCTGTAGCCGGGCCCCCCGCTACCTGTTCCGGTCGGGCACCCACCCTGAATAACGAAATCAGGGATCACCCGATGAAAAGTCAATCCGTCATAAAACCCCTTTTCAGCAAGGGTTATAAAATTCTTAACTGTGTTAGGTGCGTCCTTTTCATAGAATTCGACCTTCATGTCGCCTTTGGCTGTTTTTATGGTAGCTGTTTTCATATTTGTAAATTATTAATTGTGAGTGGTTAATGGTGAGTGGTAAGTCCCTAATTCGTAATTCCTAATTCTTAATTCGTAACTGTTTTTTCTGCCCTGCAATGATGATGCCGCTCAGGATTAACAGGAGGCTAAACAATGTTACAAAATTAATAGTTTCCCCGGCAACTATTCCCCACATAATAGAAACTACAGGAATTAAATAAGTAACAAAAGACCCAAAAAGCGCAGAGGATGCCTGTATAAGCCTCACAACCAATACAATTGCCATGGCTGAGCCTAATACGGCAAGAATGGCAATAAATAAGAGAGAGTGAATTCCTTCAGGATTTTGAACCACCCTTGTTGGAAAATCAGAAAAGAACAATAACCAGATGGTTAAAGGAACTGCAAAAAATGAATAAGCAAAACCTGAAACAATATGTCCCGGAACCATATTTAAATGCTTTTTGACTATATTGCTTGCAAAGCCATAAAGGATAGTCGCAATTAAGATTAAACCGGCATAAATAGCTGTATTTGTGGTTTCAGCAACTGATCTTATATGATTCTCGCCGAAAAAAACCAACAAGAATGCGCCGGCAAACCCAATAATGACCCCAAAGAGTCCATACCAATTAAAAGCGATTCCAAAAAACAATAACCCAACGACCAATGTAAAAATTGGGGTAAGCGAATTTAAAATACCTGCTGTAGAACTGCTTACAACAGTCTCAGACTCTGCGAAAAGGAAGGCAGGAATGCCGGAATTTGTGAGACCGAATAAAAAAATATAAAACAGATCACCGCGTTTCACTTTCCTGGCGTGCCTGATGGTTACAGGCAACATGCATAAAGCAGCAATACATATCCGCAATGAAGCCATCTGCATGGGTGGATATGCTTCGAGGCCTTTTTTCATGAGTATGAATGAACTGCCCCAGATAAGTGAAAGGACAATCAGTAATACCCAGGCTTCAGGTTTAATCTTGCTCAATAATCAGGATTTTTAAGCGAAGATAAGATTTTAAAAACTGGGTTTTTATTAGATCCGCGACTAAACCACCTTCCCATTCAAAATCACAGTTTCAATACGGTTTGTCCCAAAAGAATACGGTATAAAACTATAATCCGCCATAGGTTCAGTAATAAAAAGATTCGCCTTTTTACCAGGACTTATACTTCCCACGCTATCAGATAATTCGAGTGCATGAGCGCCGTTGATTGTTGCAGCATTTATAGCTTCTTCAGGCGTCATTTTCAAATGAAGACATGCTAAAGATAGCACAAAATTCATATTACCCGAAGGTGATGACCCGGGATTGTAATCAGATGCAAGGGCGATGGGTAACCCTGCTTCGATCATTTTACGGGCGGGCGGGTAATGCAGGTTCAGGAAAAAAGCCGTGGATGGCAATAGAATGGGCATTGTTTCTGATTTCATCAGGGACTCAATCTCCTTATCACCTGTAAACTCCAGGTGGTCAACAGAAAGGGCATTATTGGCAACTCCCACCTGGATACCGCCTGAATAGTCAAGTTCATTGGCATGAATTCGCGGCTTAAGACCATATTCGACACCCGCTTTGAGTATGATATCTGTTTCATCAGGCGTAAAAAATCCCTTGTCACAAAACACATCAATATAATCTGCCAATCCCTCTTTTTTTATCGCTGGCAGCATTTTATCAATGATCTCGCTGATATATAGTTCCCTGTCATATTTATAGATAGTAGGTATGGCATGTGCCCCGAGAAAAGTAGCTTTAATGGGTATGGGACTCGTTTCTTTTAATCTTTTAATAACCCTAAGCATTTTTAACTCTGATTCGACACTCAGCCCATAGCCACTTTTAATCTCTATGGCACCCGTACCACTTCGTATTACTTCGTTCAGCCTTTTCATGACTGATTCATACAACTCATCTTCTGATGTTTGGGCTAATTTTGCAGCAGAATTGAGTATCCCACCTCCTGCTTCAGCAATCTCCTGGTATGTCGCCCCTTTTATTCGCATTACAAACTCGTGCTCACGACTGCCTGCAAAAACAAGATGGGTGTGCGGATCAATATATGAAGGAAAAACAAACTTGCCTGAAGCATCAATTTTCTCAGCATTTTCAATTTCTGGAAGCCTATCCATTTGCCCGAAAGATACTATCGTTCCATCTTTTACTAAAAGCCATGCATCGGTAATAACAGGCAATTTGGCCATATCGCTTCCTGCAACTATCTTGCGGCTATTATTTTCAACCTGGACCAGGCCTTTAATATGATGTATCAGCAAATTCATTTCCGGTTAAACGAAAATTAGCCCATGACGTTTTTAGAAGAACTTGAAGCAAAAGTAAGCAAAGGAACCAATGTATTCATTGCGCCTGGTGCCGTTGTGATTGGGAATGTTCAATTAGCAGACAATGTTTCGGTTTGGTTCAATGCTGTTATAAGGGCTGACACAGATTCAATTAGTATCGGAAAAAATACGAATGTCCAGGATGGATGCATTATCCATGAAGATCCGGGAGCCCCTGTTGTCATTGGTGAAAATGTTGTCCTGGGTCATGCTGCCATTGTGCATGGTGCAACAGTTGGCAACAATACACTTATTGGTATGCGGGCTACCCTTCTTAATCACGTACAGGTAGGTTCATGGTGCATCATAGGTGCTCACAGTTTGCTTCCCGAAGGCACAAAAATTCCTGATTATTCGGTTGTGATGGGCTCACCGGGAAAGGTGGTAAAAACATTGACTGAAAGGCAAATAGAGAAAGTGAAAACAAATGCACAAGCCTACGTTGACCTTGCCAAAAAATATATGGATATCTAGCTTTTTATTTTATACTTTTGCACAAACCTGCAAATCAGAAAACTTAAACATTGGAAAAACCCAAAGGAGTCTTTAGCCTTATTGTCATCGTAGCCGCACTTGGCTATTTCGTTGACCTGTATGATCTTGTTTTATTTGGCGTTGTAAGGGATGCCAGCCTCAAATCCCTGGGTTTGAGTGGTCAGGTTTTGCGGGAAGCCAGTATTTCGCTTTTTAATTTCCAAATGGCTGGGTTCCTTATAGGGGGAATTGTTTGGGGCATTTTTGGTGATATTAAGGGCCGGCTTTCGGTACTTTTCGGAACGATCATTTTGTATTCTGCGGCTAATATTGCAAATGGTTTTGTGAATGATCTGACCTCTTATTCCATCTTAAGATTTATTGCAGGGATTGGCCTCGCCGGTGAACTTGGTGTTGGCATCACCCTTGTTTCAGAATCGCTGCCAATTAAAAAAAGAACTTTAGGAACCATGCTGGTTGTGGCTTTCGGGGCACTTGGTGCTGTGTTGGCTGCCCAGGTGGGTAATATGGGATGGAGAACAGCTTATTTTGTGGGTGGTGGATTGGGTTTTGTCTTGCTTTTTCTAAGGATCGGCACTCATGAATCGGCCATATATAAAAATATCAGTAACTCAAATGTCAGCAAAGGCTCTTTCCATCAACTGTTTACTTCTAAAGAACGCTTTTTAAAATACCTCGGCTGTATTTGCATCGGGCTGCCTGTATGGTTCGCGTTAGGGGTGCTCACCTTTAATGCGAATGATTTCGCAGCTGTTATTGGAGTTAAAGGAACCGTGGTTATTGGCAAATGTATCATGTTTAGCTATCTCGGACTTACTACAGGCGACATTTGCTGTGGATTGCTGAGCTATGTACTTAAAAGTCGGCGAAAAGCCATTCTTATTTTTCTTTCCACAAGTATTATCTCATTTACCTGGTACATGCTCGTTAGGGACATTTCATTAGGATACTTTTATTTTCTTATGTTCATGTTGGGAACACTCACAGGATATTGGGCGATATTTGTCACGATTGCTGCAGAGCAGTTTGGTACCAACCTGCGCGCTACAGTTACAACCACTGTTCCCAACTTTGTCCGCGGCGCAACCGTCCCAATAACGTTATCTTATGTAGCTTTGCAGAAGAATCTTGGTGTTCTTTACAGTGCAAGTATTGTAGGTGCAGTATGTTTAGGACTAGCTCTTATTTCCATAATATCAATAAAAGAAACATTCTTTAAGGACCTTGATTATATCGAAGAATTAAATAAATCAACCAAATCAAAATAACATGGATTTCAATAGTTTAAAAGAGTGGATCAGGCCGGAGCATATCGTAAGAGTTGGTGGAACTGCCCTCATCATGGGCGTTATTTTTGCTGAAACTGGCCTATTGATCGGCTTTTTCTTCCCTGGCGATTCATTATTGTTCACGGCTGGTTTGTTAGCCGCAATCCCAGGAGCAGATGGGATTACTCCCGTGCTTGATATAAATATTTATTTGCTTTTGACAGGGGTTTTTGTCGCAGCAATTTTAGGTAATACGCTCGGATATTTTGTTGGAAAAACACTCGGGCCGAGATTGTTTACAAAAGAAGATTCCTTGCTTTTTAAGAAAAAGTATTTGGATATGACCCGCAGTTTTTATGAGCGATACGGAAGACTGGCAATTATTGCAGGAAGGTTCCTTCCGATTATCAGAACTTTTGTTCCTGTTTTGGCAGGAGCCATTAAACTTGATTTTGTGAGGTTTACCATGTACAATATTGTTGGTGGACTTGCATGGACAGCCTCATTCATCCTGCTCGGTTATTTTCTGGGTGCAAGTTTTCCGGGACCGATCACGAAAAATCTGGATTATATCGTTATATTCCTGATTATCATAACGATCCTTCCCGTAATACGTACGTATAAACGTGAGCGCAGAAGGCATTTGAATAGTCAACAGGAAGAAGTCAACAGTCAACAGTGACGACTGTTTGATACAGAATATTCTGAAATCAGCTCTCCTTACTGTTGACTGTTGACTGTTGACTGACAACTGCCAATTTGCTTTTTTTTCTCCCGTATAAGAAGTAAATCGCCAACCCCACGATCAACCAGATTACAAACCGAAGCCAGTTGATATAACCCAATCCGGTCATAATGTAGAGACAACTAATAAGCCCCAGAACCGGTATCAGCGATAGTTTTTTTATGTAAGACCCTATTGTTAATGCTATTGCAGACAGAATAAATATCAGCATAGGGAGTTTTTCAGTAATACTTTGGTTACTATCCAATAAGAAAAAATCTTTAAGAGATGAGGGGAAGAACTGAATCATAATCCAAACCGTAACCAGAAACATGCCCGGAACAATATATCTTCCATTCACAAAAGGAACCTTAAACCTTTTTTCAGACATGTCGGGATTGTTTTTCATGAGCAATATGCCTCCGCATACCAATACAAAGGCAAACAAAGTACCAATGCTGGTTAGGTCAGTTAGTTCATCGCTTTTCATAAAGAATGTGGGTATAACAACCACAAAACCCGTGAGTATGGTAGAAAACGAAGGGGTTTTATAAACCGGATGTATCCTCGAAAATACTTTTGGCAGAAGGCCATCGCGACTCATGCTCATCCAGATGCGCGGCTGCCCTAATTGAAAAACAAGCAATACGCTACTCATGGCTACAATGGCGCTTACACTTACGATAGCATGCATCCAGGATACACCTTTTGCAGCAAAAACATAAGAAAGCGGGTCTCCTACTCTCAGATTGACATAAGATGTCATGCCAGTAAGTACAAAAGCCACAGCAACATAGAGGATTGTGCAGATTATCAGTGAATAAATAATCCCCTTGGGTAGGTCCTTTCTCGGGTTCTCGCATTCCTCTGCAGTGGTGGAAATGGCATCAAATCCAATATAAGCAAAGAAAACGGCTGATGCACCCTTCATTACGCCTGAAAGTCCGTGAGGCGCAAAAGGAATCCAATTATCTGTATTGATATAAAATGCGCCAACAGCAATCACTAGAAGTATGACCATCAGTTTAATAACAACCATTATATTATTGGCATTTTTGGAATCTTTGATACCAATATATACAAGCCACGTGATAAAAACTGTAATCAGGATAGCGGGAAGGTTCATTATTAGAGGAATCCCGGCTAAATGCGGAGAGTCCTTCCAGGCTGAAAAAGAATTTTGTAATGCAGGATTAAGCTTTGAAAGAATTTGACCATGTTGAATTGAATCCTGTGCCTGCTTAAATCCGTCATAGGCTGTCCGGTAATCGGTTGTGAGGAAGGCCGGTACATGCCTGCCATAGTGCCCGGCTATTTCATTGAAAAACCCAGTAAAATAATCTGACCAGGATATGGCCACCACAACATTTCCAATGGCATATTCAAGCAAAAGATCCCAGCCAATAATCCATGCAACCAGCTCTCCAAATGCAATATATGAATAAGTATATGCACTTCCTGAAACAGGAACGATCGACGCAAATTCCGCATAGCATAGTGCAGAAAATGCACAAGCGATTCCTGTAAAAATAAAAAGAAGTGAAACTGCCGGCCCACCATCTGCTGCTGCAGTACCGATGGTGCTGAAAATACCCGCACCCACTACTGCAGCCACACCAAAAGCTGTTAGGTCCCTGACTTTGAGTGTTTTCTTAAGTCCCGAATTTCCACCATCAAGCATGCCCAAGCGAGCATCTTCCATGACCATCGGAAGCGACTTTTTCCTTAAAAGGGTTTTAAATTCCAAGTTTCAAGAATAGGGATTTTTTAATTGACAAAGAATATTTGATTGAAAAGATAATTGGAATGGCTCCTTTAACCCACCTCTTTCTCAAGTTCCTCAACCCTTGCCTGGAGCCAGGAAAGATTTATGATTTTTTTGTCCGAATTAATCTCGTTTTTAAGTTTATTGATATTAACCTTAGTGGTTCTTTTATTGGAGCGGTACATGAGCCTTTGACGTTGATCACTTAATTTTTTGGTATATTTGAGCAAATTGAGGTAGTTTTTTCTACGTGAATCTGATATCTTTTTGTTCCGCACCAGATATGATCTGAATGTTTCAATTGTTGCCCTTAAAGTATCATCCTCCTTAGATTCATAATATATTTTGATAAACATTGAACGTGAATCAAGATTATAAAATGTGTCGTCAAAATCAGGATCAGAAACTTTTTTTAGTGCATCGTCAAATTGGTGCAATGTTTTTACGGCACTCACAAATTCTCCCTTTTCGTAGTATAGATTTGCAAGATTAAAATGATAGGACACATCCTTAAAGGCAGGAGTTATTTTATCTTTATTTGAGTTGATAAAATCTTCAGTCCATTCCATTTCTGAAAGCCTGAGACTTGTTGCTATAATATTCTTGAAATCCCATTGGGAAATATAATTGTTCTCATAAATAAGACCCGTTTCGATGAGTTTACAATATAATCTAAACAAATGACTCTCATATTCAACCCTTCCATTGTTTAACTGCTTGATACAATAATTCATGGCAAAGGTGTACATCTCTTTCAATTCTTCACTCGAAAAGTCGTTTTCGGCCTTATCCAGCAAATCAATTAGTTTAAAATAATTCTCTTCATCAGAAGGATTGGTCAACGTAAATAATATCCTGTAGTATATGTTTACAGAGGACTGGTTCTCTGACTTCTGTATATTTCTCTCCACATATTCCAAAATGGCATCAAGGATAGAAATCTCGTATTCCACAGAAAAAATATTTTGGCGATTGAACATCTCGCACACAATTCTCAATTTAGTGGAGATATAAAAAGTATCTAGTGCATTTGCTCTGTTTTGAAGGTGTTGGGAATACCCCTCATGTTCCTTGCTTTGATTATAGTATATACCCAATTCATTCTCAAACCTCATGAGCTGATAAAAATGCTGTTGATCCTTTTTACCGGATTCTATCTTATCGGCAATCTTTGTAGCCATGCTTTTTAATTCAAATCCTAAGTTTTTTTTCCGCAGTTCTTCCATCAATCTTGGCCCATGATCCTCTTTATCTTTAAGAAAATTTTCCAAAACAAGGAATTCATTCACATTGGCTATCATTTCAGTCATCAGCCTTAAAATGGTTTTGGATTGGAACTCCTGGCCCGGATAAAGTACCTTATATAGTACTTCTTCGTCCAGCACCCTGCTATCAAACTTTGGATATTCATTTAGGATAGCAAAAGCAAAATCCCTCAAACTTACTCTTTTAACAAAATACGGGGTTCCCATAAACTGCTTTAAGGAAGTAATTTCCTCCTGACTAAACTTTTTAAGAATCCTTACCAGTTTGGAATTTTGCATTTGTTAAAACTTTTTTTGCCTAAATCCAGCACAAAGTTAATAAAAATCTATTAAAACAAAAAAACATATTACATTGAATATGAATAATTTAAAATATTTAAGTTTCTGCATGCCATCGAAATGCCTTTCATATCCAGCACAACAACGACAAAAATTTATTTTTTTTTGCTCAAAAGAAACTCAAAATTTGTAACAGAATTTAAATTTAGATGGGGATCTAACAGGATATTTAAAAAAAAGAGAGTATGTTTCGCAAATTTACAACCGCTTTTATTATTTTGATGGCTATTTTGGGGGATGCCAAAGCAAGCCCTGGTAGCTTACTTGGTAATGATACCACGATTTGTGCAGGTAGCAGCCTGACACTTCAGTCCAATATTGCAGGAACTTATAGATGGTCAACAGGTGCAACGACCGCCTCGATTACGATAAGTCCAACAAGTTCTGAAACCATTTCGATTGTCGTAAAAAATGCTTCCGGTACACATTCAGATCAAATTCATATCACGGTTGATAATGCATGCGTATGGCCGGGAGATGCCAATGACAACGGAGTTGTAAGCTTGAGAGATGTCTTGAACATTGGCCTGGCTTATGGGAAAACCGGCTCTTCAAGGGCCAATGCCAGCACGAACTGGAATGCCCAACATGCAGACAATTGGAAAAATTCATTCAGAAACGGATTGAATTGTAAATATGCGGATTGCAATGGCGATGGCGTGGTAGATGCCATTGATCTTGCCGTAGTTAGTGCCAATTGGAGCGAAACACATAGCAAAACAGCAAATGACACCACTACTGTTCCTGGTAATCCTCAGTTATATCTCGTTACAAGTTCTGACACTTTTTACTCAAATGAAAATGTCAACTTCAATATATATCTTGGCACAGCTGCAAATCAGGCTCTAAATGTTTATGGTGTTGATTTCAGCTACCAGTTTACCCCCGAATCAATTCAGCCCGGGTCAATGTCTTTAAGTGTAAATCAATCAAATTGCTGGCTATACGGACCTACTGATGGTCCTGGTGCAGTAATGTCTTTTATTGAGGAAGATGACGGTAATGAGGTGGCAAACGTTGCCATTTCAAGGACCGGAGGACCAGGGATGACCGGATATGGGCAAATTGGGATTCTTGGAATTGTTACTACCGACAATGTGGGTGGTAAACGTTCAGCATCAACACCTATAACCTACGGGTTTACACAAGTAGAAGCCGTGGGTGGCGATGAATCTAATATTCCTCTAACCGCTGTAAATAAAACAATTTATATGATGAATGAAACCCTTGGCATTAAAGCTGCCGTCCACATGGGTAATGCCGTAAACGTTTACCCGAATCCCGTTCAGGGCAATAATTTAAGCGTTGATCTGAAAAATATCAATGCAGACCGCATTAGTATTTCTGATATGCTCGGCAATATCGTTTACAATGATGCAAGGCCTCTGACTGGTTTAAACCAGTTGCACTTACCAGTTCTCAGTAGCGGAATGTATATCATGCAGATCGCCACGGAACAAGGTATCGTAATGCGTAAAATAAATATTAATCGTTAACAATGACCCCAATTATTTCTAATATATTGTTTCACAAGCTCCCCAATACTCGTATTTTAAATTCTAAACCCCCCATTACTTTGTGAGACAATAGATCCCATTCTTACCAGTCAGAATCGGTTGCACTGCTCCAATACTCCCCGTATTGGAGCAGTCTTTTTTTATACCTGTCCCATATTACCCTTACCTTCGTGCCATGAACATTCTTTTAGCCCAAAACCTCTCAAAATCCTACAGCGAACGCGTTCTTTTCAGTGATATAAGCTTCTCAATTGAGAAGGGCCAAAAAATAGCTTTGGTTGCCCGAAACGGCTCCGGCAAATCAACCCTTTTTAAAATTCTCGCAGGAAAGGAAATCGCTGACAGCGGAAGTTTTCGATTAAATAAGGATTCCAGGATGGCCTATCTTCCGCAAGAACCTGAGTTAGATGATAACATGCGGATATTAGATAGTGTATTATCTGGTGGAAACCGGATGATTGATGCTGTAAAACAATATGAAGCTGCAATGGATGCAATAGGAGAAGCAGATACTCCTGCAAATCACAAACTGCTTGAAGACGCTACAAATGTGATGGATAACCTGCAGGCATGGGATTATGAACAAAAGATTACCCAGATCCTCACAAGGCTCAAAATAAACCATCTGCAGCAAAAGATCGGCACCTTGTCAGGGGGGCAAAAAAAGAGGGTTGCCCTTGCCAAGGTATTGATAGATGAACCGGATCTGGTACTGATGGATGAGCCGACAAATCATCTTGACATAGAGATGGTGGAATGGCTCGAAGGCTATCTTTCTAAATCTTCCCTAGCCCTGATGCTCATTACACACGACAGGTATTTTTTAGACAAGATCACGACTGAAATACTCGAACTTGATAACGGCAGTCTTTATAGGTATACGGGCAATTATTCCAATTTTCTTGAGAAAAAAGCCGAAAGGGAAGAATCTTTCATGAACGAGGTAACCAAAAGCAAAAACCTGCTTAGAACAGAGTTGGAATGGATGCGACGCCAACCAAAGGCACGTACAACCAAATCAAAATCCCGGATTGATTCCTTTTATGAGCTCGAAGAAAAAGCAGGTGGTAAGATCAATTCCGAAAAAATTGAGCTCAATGTGCAAATGACCCGGATGGGGAATAAAGTGCTGGAAATGAAGCATATTTCCAAGGCATTTGAAACCGTGAATATCCTTGATAATTTCTCATATATTTTCCAGAAAAAAGAACGCATTGGTATTATCGGCTCCAACGGGGTTGGCAAAACCACATTTCTGGAACTCATTACAGAAAAACAAAAACCAGATTCCGGTACCATTGATACTGGTTCAACTATTGTATTCGGATACTATTCACAGGCCGGCATAAAACTTCCTGAGGATAAAAGGGTTATAGAAGTTGTTACCGATATTGCTGAGTTCATACCTCTCGGCGGAGGTGAAACCCTTAGTGCCTCGCAATTCCTTCAAAAATTTGGGTTTGATCCATCAAGGCAATATACTTATGTATCAAAACTGAGTGGTGGTGAAAAGCGAAGGCTTTACCTTCTTACAGTATTGATCACAAATCCCAATTTCCTTATCCTCGATGAACCTACAAACGATCTGGACATCATTACTCTTACAGTTCTTGAGGATTTCCTCATGAACTTCGGTGGTTGCCTTTTAATCGTTTCTCACGACAGGTTTTTCCTGGATAAGCTGGCCACACATCTCTTTATTTTTGAGGGCAATGGCATTGTCAAGGACTTTAACGGTACCTACAGCGAATATGGTGACATGTTAAAAGAGGAAGAGAAGCAGAAAGGGAAAGAGAAAAAAGGGGTTCCTACCCCATCTCCTGTGCAAGCCCCGCCACCGAAGTCCAAAAAAATGTCTTTCAAAGAAAAGCGGGAGTTTGAAATGCTTGAAGCAGAAATAAGTAGTCTGGAAAAATTGAAGAGTGAACTGGAACAGAGGCTATCTTCTGGAAACGGAAGTGCAACGGACTTTGCGGCATGGTCAAAAGAATTATCAGGTACCATTGAACTGCTCAACGCAAAAGGCGAAAAATGGCTGGAGCTATCAATGAATGAATGATAGAATGATGGAATAAATGGAGAAAAGGATTATACTTTTTCGACCAGCGACAGTATAGAATCAAAAAGATACCTGCCATCTGTATTTCCAAGAGCAATATCAGAAGCACGCTCTGGATGAGGCATCATTCCAAATACATTTCGGCCATCATTACATATTCCTGCAATATTGTCAAGTGACCCGTTCGGATTCGATGCTGAGATTATATCCCCATTCTCATTGCAATAGCGGAACAATATCTGGTCATTCGATTGAAGGTGTTTTAGTGTGCTCTCATCACAATAATACCTGCCCTCCGCGTGAGCTATGGGTATTTTTAATACCTTATCAAGTGGAATTTCGTACGTGACAAGTGAATTCGTGGTTTGTGATTTAAGATAGATGTTTTTGCAGGCAAACTTCTGACTATCATTCCGTAACAATACTCCTGGCAGCAAATGGGCTTCACATAATACCTGAAATCCGTTACATATCCCAAACACGTATCCTCCTGCTTTAGCAAAGGCAGCAACCTGCTCCATTACCGGCGAAAAGCGGGCGATAGCCCCCGTACGTAGATAATCACCATAAGAAAAACCACCTGGCAATATGATAAAATCGCAGTTTTTGAGATCCGGGTCTTTATGCCATAGGTATACTGTTTCTACACCATAAAGATTGTTCATGACAAAAAACGCATCCTGATCGCAGTTAGAACCCGGGAAAACAATAATACCACATTTCATGCTACAAAGTTCGGTATTTTCATTCGTTTTAAACAACGCGTGATATAGTTTGTTCTAATAATAAAGTCATTTGCATTTAAGAATTTTTTGGTTGCACTGCATGTTATATGTTGCAACACAAAACAAGGTAAAAGTCTCTTAATTTTTTTGGATTTTTTATTAAGATGCTTTATCAGAGAGGGGCGAAAGCCCCTCTCTTTATTTATATATTTTTGAAATTCACCTCGGATACAATATTACCAGCCCCAAAACGACTTAAAGAAAACCACGCATTTAATATGGCAATTGAAAAGGCAGTAAAAGATAAAAAAGGAAAATATCAGAACCCGATACCAACGCACATGGGCGGATTTGAAATGATGCCCAAAGTTCTAAAGAGGTATTTTACCACAGATAGTAAGCTTAGAAAACCCCAATTCCCTATTCCGGTCATTCCCATAAAAAAAGAAGTTTTTGATCAAAAGCCTTCCAATGAAATGGTGGTTTACTGGATAGGGCACTCTTCATTGATCATAGAAATGTCTCAGCGCCGATATTTGCTTGATCCTGTGCTAAGTGAACGGGCTTCGATGGTACAGAATTACGGACCAAAAAGGATGCATCCTGCCCCTGTTTCTATTAATGAACTTCATCATATTGATGCTGTCATTCTTTCGCATGATCATTACGACCACATGGATTATAATACCATGAAAGCGCTCTCTAAATCTACGGCAAAATTCTACGTCCCTATCGGAGTTGGCGCAATACTGAAAAAATGGGGCTGCAATCCGGATCATATTTTTGAATTGAACTGGTGGGATGAGATCACGGATGGAGCCAATACATTAGTGGCATTGCCGGCACGTCATTTTTCAGGTCGCGGCATCACTCATCGCAACGAAACACTTTGGGCATCATGGGCAATTATGAATGAAAATGAAAAGCTTTATTTTGGCGGGGATTCAGGGATAATGCCTCAGTATAAAGATATTGGTGACAAATACGGGCCATTTGATCTCACCCTTATGCCAAT
>JABDEJ010000058.1 GCA_013287095.1 Bacteroidota bacterium
GTCCGTGATGACCGGTGAAGACCTGCCATCAGGTTCCATTACCAGCGATGAATCAATTATATTCCCGTTTGAATCGTATTGATAATTACCCCAGTAAAAAACATTTGTTCTTACATTCCCAAAGTTGTTTGTCATCCTTGTAAAAACAGGAGAAGTTTGAGACCCGGTATTTTTATAATAAACAAAATTACCTGAATCAGACCCCAAAACGAGATCGAACAAAGTATCGCTACTGATATGAGCAATACAAGGCGCGCTATAACTTCCCGCAGAAATACCCTGAAAATCAATACTTATCAGTTGCATTTTCAGGGATCCACCTGAATCTGAAACGTTTTTAAAGAACATGATTTTACCATCCTGTCTGCCCAAAAGCATATCCGGCCTTCCATCACCGTCAATATCGCCAAATGTTGGGGCTGTATATGACAGTTGGTATTTTGTAACAGATGCAAAGTCATTATCTACTTTTTCAAATACGGCCTTGTCGGGCGTTCCGATATTTTTATATAAGGACAGATGGTCATATTCATATCCATTGGAAGGATTTGCCCTGGATGAAATAACGAGATCCATAAGCCCATCATGGTTATAGTCCACAAAAGCCGGAGCGGCATGCTCTCCGTCATCTACCATGGAGCCTTGTAGAAAATTATCTGTAACAAACTGAAAATGATCTCCTTGTTTTAATCCCGTGTTTTTGTAAAGATAGGTTTTATGGGACTTAGGATCATCTGAATAATCACCGGGCGCGATGACGATATCTTTAAGACTGTCGCCGGTTGCTTCTACATTATATGGACAGGGATAGGCCCCCATTGAAATTATATTTCCCGAGCCAGCCAAAGCCTGTTCAAAACTCACCATTGTATCATTCTTTGATTCCACAAGACCATTCGAAATACGCCCGTTTGTTAATTGGACCAGCCCATTCACATAAATATTACCGTATAGAACATCTTTATCCCCGTCATTGTCAAGATCTATCGCAAGCAAGGAAGAACTGCCATGCGCTTCTATCATTTTACCGCATCCATATTGGATTCTTACCGGAGGAATGGCACTGGTCTGAGAGAACCTGCCCCAGCAAATAGTTGGGTTGGTAAAAATAAGGCTATCAAGACTATATCCTTGTTCAACGGCCATATTTTTATACCAGAAAGCCCCTTGTTGCGCTACATCAAATGCAATGATATCAATGTCGCCATCTCCGTCAATATCAGTAATAATCGGGATATCTGTAGTAGAGGCAAAAATGGGATAATACTGACCGGGCGCATACTTGTAACCCAAAAGATTTTTGGTAACATTTTTGAATTTAAGTCCATTCTGGTCTGAAATATTTTCATACACATCAATGCCATCCTGGAAGGTTGAAGCAGAACTGGAATAAGTGAAAATATCGGGTTTGCCATCGTTATTATAATCCACCAGCAGCGCCCAGTATTGCAATGGTGGAAAAAGGGATTCATAATCAGGGGCATAAGTGTATTGGCCCTTTCCAACATTTAGAAAAGTCAGTATCCTGTTGTCCCCTATCCCGGGTTCAAATACAAAAATATCCAAAAGGCCATCGCCGTTCAGGTCTATATTAGAGAATTGCGGGTTTACCCATCCGCCACACCAGGGATTGTTGATGGTATCATTAGCCGAATCCAGGACCAAAGCCCCTTGCGGATTGGCATAAAGCCTTATGTTCTGGGCTTTGGTATTTGTAATTCCGACAAACAGAATGAATATCGCAAACCAATTGAATCCCTTCATATACAGGGCTATCTTGTTATGACCAATTTCCCGCCGGAATAATAATGATCATTTGTGGTAATACTTACAAAATACACGCCGGGCGCAAAACCCATTGTAGATATTTGTTGCTTACCGGTACCGGGCACCATCAAAAAAGAGTTTGCGGTGACCGTTTTTCCCATTACATCAATGATATTCACTTCTGCGTTCTGCGGTTGTAAAGCATTGTAATACTGCAAAACCACTTTATCCTTAGCAGGGTTTGGGTACAGGCTGAACATAGAACTGAATGAAGGAGGGGCTTGCACGGCGCTGTTATGGAGCTTGGTCAGTGTCACTTGTTTGGACCCGAAGTATTGTATGCCTCCAACATAATTCCCAACCAGGAGTTCGGGCAGGCCATCGTTGTCAAGATCGGCAGCCGCAGGCATGGCATAAGACCCCAGTTTTTTGTCTTCTTTTGCGTGCTTAAGAGTATTGTATATTACAGTATCTGTGCGTACAAATGGGCCATTTATATTATCGGTAATATTGAAATAAAAATACATTTCGCCACCGGTACTTCCAACAACCAGATCTTGTTTGCCATTGTGGTCCAGATCAGCAATTGTCGGGAATGACCTTGAATAATTTTCATATATCATCGAATCTATTGGATTTCCGTTTGAATCATAGTGCCAGGGCCATAAATAATAATAATTTAAATTAATCTTACCAAAACTATTGGTGATCAATTTGAATTGTGGCGATTTTTTTGACCCGATATTTTTATAATAACCAATAGTGCCTGTATCACCGCCCAATAAAAGGTCGTACAAGGAATCGCTGCTGATATGCGCCAGGCAAGGCGCGCTATACTCACCCGACTGGATATTTGGAAGAGAATCGCTTATAAGTTTCCATTGGATTGTATTCTCGGAATCGCTCATGTTTTTGAAATACATCACCTTTCCGCTCGTGCTTCCTATGAACATATCCGGCCTGCCATCGCCGTCAAGGTCAGCAAATGTGGGTGCGAGAAAGGTTAGCTTAAATCTTTTCAGCGAACCAAAATCATCATCAACTTTCTCATAGACCGCCTTGTCTTTTGATCCGATATTCTTATAAAGTTCCAGGTGGTCGTAGGCGTTCGGGTTGCCGTCCCCATAGCCGGGTGGTTGGATCACAAACGGAAAATTTGGGCTGGTATACCCTCCGGTTGGGTTGGCCCGTGTGCCGATCACCAGGT
Source organism: Bacteroidota bacterium (assembly GCA_013287095.1). The sequence goes on from JABDEJ010000058.1 coordinate 2,975, forward strand.
CCATCAGGCTGTCATTGTTATAATCTAAAAATGCGGGGGCTGCATGTTCACCATAATCCAGCATGGTTTCCTGTAGGAAATTATCCGTAACAAATTCAAAATGATTGCCAGGGCCTTGTTCGCCTGTATTCCGGTATAAGTATGTTTTGTGGTCAGCTACTGTCCCTGTATCAAGGAAAGGGGCCGTAATAAGGTCGGGAAGATTATCTGACGTTCCATCAGCCAGATAAGCAGCCGGGAAAAGGGGCACATTTACTTTATGGCTGTCGCCAATAAACGCGGAATCAAGGGCTACAATGGTATCATGTTTGTTTTTTACGACACCGGATTCGATCCGCCCATTCGTCATTTGAACAATGAAACTATTGTACATATTGCCATAGAGCATATCCATGTCCCCGTCATTGTCCATATCAATGGCAAGCATGGTAGAAGCGCCATGTTCGTTTTGGTTCATGGCAGCGCCACAGCCAAAAGGTGACCATGCCGAAGCTGCATGTATTTTTACAGTGCTGTCAACCGTAAATCCATACCAGGTTGCAAAACCGCCCCATGCACAAGCAGGACTTGTGAAATCGAGACTATCAAGGCTTTCGCCCTTTTCCACAGCATTGTTTTGAAAATAATGGGCTGTTTGATACTCAGGGTCAAATTCTATGATGTCAATATCCCCATCCCCATCAATATCGGCAATCGCGGGAATCGTTGTGGGAGTGGAAAATATTTGCGTCATGAAAGAGCCATAACTATAACCCAACTGCCCTCCTATGGGCGTCACCCGCTTAAATTTCAATCCCCCTGCATCAGAAATATTTTCAAAAACATCTATCCCCGATCCTGCTTCGGCATACGTGAAAATATCAGGTTTGCCGTCTTTGTTATAGTCTACCAATAAAGCCCAATCACGCAATGGCGGGAAATAAGATTCATAATCGGGGGCATATTGGTATTGGCCGTTCCCAAGGTTGATAAAAGTGAGAACCCTGTTATCATTCCCAAATTCATACGTACTTACACCTGGCAAAAAAACAAATAAGTCCAGCAACCCATCCCCGTTCAGGTCTATATTGGAAAACTCCGGGTTCAGCCATCCGCCGCACCAGGGGTTGAGCAATGTGTCCTTATTGGCATCCAGCACATCGGCATTGCCCCTCGGGCTCGCATACAGCCTGATATTCTGGGCCTGGCTTTTTACAGTAAATAAGCATAGAACCAAAACAAGAACCGTAAATATTGATTTCATAAGGTTTGTTGCATTTTATTTTTCTATGATTAATTTGTTGCTGTACATCATTTGTGCCCCTGAATATAATGCAACAATATATATGCCATTCGTTAATCCTTTCGTTGATAGTTGCTCATACCCGGTACCATTTTGAAGCACGAAAGCATCGGATAAAATCTGCCTCCCCACCATATCGGTAACAACCAAAATGACGCTCTGTTGGATATCTGGATTGTTGTATTTAAGTGTAACCATATCTCCTGCAGGATTCGGAAATAAAGCCAAACCAACCGGGTTATGTGGCTCAGCTTCATCAATTGACGTATTGCTCAGGGTCTCAAAACCTTTGTTTGCACTTCCCAGGAAAATAAGGCCACCCCTGATACAGCCAAGCATAATATCAGGATAACCATCCTGGTCCAGATCTGCAACAGCAGGTATGATATAGGTACTTAGATTTCGGTTACTATCCACTACATTGTCTCCATTGTCCCAAATCAGGATTTTGTTTTTTTCAATGAGTGGCTGGATGGTATCAAAATCATGAAAATACCACAGATTGCCTTTTTCATCTCCAAGGAGCATATCCAGTTTGCCATCTTTATCCATATCAGCAACACAAGGCGCTGTTTGTAATTCGTACGATGCAGAGGTAGCGTTAAGCCCCCCGAGTTCGCTGGTAACTGAATCAAAATAAGGTACATTGTCAGATCCCGGCAGATAGCCAGCGCAACGATAATAACTGATGATGCCGTAATTGCTGCCAATGATCAGGTCCGTTTTGCCATCGCCGTTTATATCGGCAGCCGTAGGCGCACTGTTGGTGCCTCCAACATTAATAGGTTGTAATTTGCCAGATGGGTGAGATACATATTGCAAGGTATTCGCAGATAGTTGAAAATCAGCAGCGCTCCCTTTTTTGCTCCTGTCTTTAAAGTACATAACATCACCTGACGCATTTCCAATCACTAAATCTGTGGTACTGTCCTTCGCATTGAAATACGCAGTTGGAATAGGCCAGTAAATATTACTTTTCAATTTTGAAAAGCCAAGGTAATCATCTGTTTGAAATAATAAATACGGCTTGGAGCCAGGTGTTTTTCCGGCTTTGTTCAGATACAATATAAGGTGGCTAAACCCATTCACAGCGCCTCCGTCTCTTACGGCGACAATAAGGTCTTTTCGTCCGTCTTTATCCACATCAATAAAGCAAGGCGCCGAATTGATGCCCCAATCTACCATAGTATTCAGCAAAAAATCTTTTGATTCAAGATTGAAAACATTTGATGCCCCTCCAGGGGAAGACGTTTTTGTTCCCTCATTTTTATAGTACCAGACATTGTGAATCCTATCCACTACAAACGAGTCCTGAAATCCGGTAGGCTGTCCGGCAGCGACGATAAGATCATTTAAGGTATCGTGGTTGACATCTAGCCAGGATGCCGTTGGCATGTTGTGAATAATTGATGGATAACCAACAGGGAATACATTGTTGTTTCTGGGAACCAGGTTGATAATCGTATCAAATAAATACCCCCCTTTCTTCAGTTTAGGGTTACCCCTGTCAATATACCCGTTTTCAATAAAGGCAAGGGAATCATTAAGCCCATCTCCAAGCAGTAAATCAATATCCCCATCACAATCCACATCAAAAGCACACAGGGAATTATAGGAATGCGCCCCTGAACTGTGAACCTTATACTCTGAGGTATCCGGATCATAAGTCCCGGTCCAGGCCGGCTGATTATCCGACTTCTTTTCACAGTCGAAAGGGACGTATAGGTGTGATGTGGATTCTGTGAAATAGCCCCAGCATTTTTTAGTGAACCAGAAATCCAGGCTGTCTTTTCCTTTTCCCTGGTTTCTGAAAAACTGAAGCGAAGTAAGGTTTTGATCAAAGCCAAGAATGTCAAGGTATCCATGATGGTCAACGTCAACAAACTGTGGATTGGAGTTGGTGGCTATGTCAATCTCCTGTCTGTTGTTCATTGAATCCCGGAAATACAATGTGTCGGCTACATTCTGAAAACGAGGCGTGAACAGCTTTGTTGAAGGATCAATATAAGAAGTGTTTTTATAGGCCGTAATGCAGGTTTTTCGGGCGAAATTGGCAGTAAAAAGATCTGGCAGGCCGTCCTGGTTGTAATCGGCCAATTGCACCCATTGTGATACATTTTGGGGAAAAGCATAATGGTATTGCGGGGCATATATGTATGAAATGGATTTATTGGTACGCCCTTTGAAAAGAAAGAACTGGTTTTCGAAAAATTCGCGATCATATACATAAAGGTCCTGAATTCCGTCGCCATTAAAATCAATATTAAAAAATGTGGCGTTGTTAAAACCCCCGGTAAATGGGTTCAGCAAGGTGTCAAATTTTGCTTTTGGGTCAGAATAATTAACCATCAGGCTCGCAGGGTCATCCACATCCGGCTGTACCACACGGATATAGTTTGATTGGTAGTAAACCGGGGAAACCTGTGCATTGGCCTGGAAAAATGCAAATAAATAGCATAAAGATAATCCAAAAGCCTGCTGGAATGATTTCATCAGCTATGGCATATTATTTATCAATGACCAATTTATTGCTGAACAGAAGCTGACCGCCTGATACCACGTTCACGATATATATACCTGCCGCCAACCCGTTTGTTGAAAATTGTTCATCCCCTTTTCCATTTTGCATTAGAAACTGATTCGATATTACCTGTCTGCCAAGCATATCTGTCACTATCAACATGACATTATTTTGCTTTTCAAGATTATTATATCCAAGTGTGACCATATCCCTTGCCGGGTTGGGAAACAGTGACATGCCCATGGGATTGTAAGGCGCCGTTTCATCAATAGTAGAATTTCGAAGATTTTCATAACCATTATTAGAACTGGCTAAAAATATCAACCCGCCCCTGATACAGCCCAGCATAATATCTGGGTAACCATCCTGGTCCAGATCGGCGACAGCAGGAACAATATAGGTACTCAGGTTCCGGTTGCTATCCACTGCATTGGCCCCATTGTCCCATATCATTATTTTGTTTTTTTCAATAAGCGGCTGGATGGTATCAAAATCATGAAAATACCAAAGGTTGCCCGCTTCATCCCCGAGCAGCATATCCAGTTTGCCATCCTTATCCATATCTGCTACACAGGGCGTTGTTTGGTGTTCACCACCTGAAACGGTATCGATGCCGCCTAATACGTTGGTGACCGAATCAAAATAAGGCACATTGTCAGATCCCGGCAGATACCCGATACAGCGGTAATAACTAATGTTTCCATAATTACTGCCAATGATCAGGTCCGTTTTGCCATCGCCGTTTATATCCGCCGCGGTTGGGGCACTATTGGTACCTCCAACGTTAATGGGTAGCAGTTTGCCAGTGCGGTGTGACACATATTGCAATGTGCTTGTAGAAAGCTGAAAATCAGCAGGATTGCTGCCAGTACTGCGGTCTTTATAATACATAACACCACCGGAAGCATTGCCTATCAAAAGATCGGTCTTGCCATCTTTAGTGTTCAGATATGCTGCAGGAATAGGCACATAAATATCTTTTTGCAGTTTCGAAAAACCCAGGTAATCATCTGTATTAAACAACAGATAAGGTTTAGAACCCGGTGTTTTTCCCGGCTTGTTCAGATACAGCACCAGGTGGCTGAAACCGTTCTTTGCACCACCGTCTTCTACTGCCACAATCAGGTCCTTACGACCATCTTTGTCCACGTCAATAAAGCAGGGAGCAGAATTGATACCCCAATCCACCATGGTATTTTGCAAAAAATCTTTGGTTGAGAGGTTGAAAACATTTGATGCACCTCCAGGTGAAGATGCTTTGCTTCCTTCATTGTTATAGTACCAGATATTGTGAATTCTATTAACGACATAAGAGTCATTAAAGGAGGTAGGCTGCCCGGATGCCACAATCAGGTCATTTAATGTATCATGGTTTATGTCAAGCCATGACGCCGTTGGCATACTGTTGATAACAGACGGTACCTGCACCGGGAAATAATCATTATTATGATTATAGCTTATGTTTATCATCGTGTCTTTATGATAGCTATGGTTTCCATTTATATTGCCGTTTTCGAGGAAGGCGAGCGAATCATTAAGTCCATCGCCAAGCAGCAGGTCTATATCCCCGTCACAATCCACATCAAATGCACACATGGAATTATAAAAATGAGCAGCAGAGCTTTTGTAGGCAGGATCGGGATCATATCTGCCAGTGTAATTAACTGGATTGCCATGTGAATCATGCTCGCAGTCCCATGGTGTGTAAAGGTGCTGTATAAACTCGGTAAAATATCCCCAGCATTCCTTGGTGTACCAAAAGCTAAGACTGTCAGTTCCAAGGCCACGGTTCCTGTAAAACCTTGGCGAGACCAGGTAAATATCCCAGGCAAGGATATCAAGATGCCCATCCTTGTCTATATCTACAAACTGAGGGTTTGAAGCGGTACTGACATCAATTTCCTGCCTTGTCCCTGTATCCGTAATGTAATATAAGGGATCAGCGGCCACTGTAAACTGGTTTATGTAGTTTCCGGAAGTCTGGTCCCGATAGCTGGTATTTTTGTAAGCTTTGATACAAGTGTTGAATCTCTGTCTTGGGTCAGCCGTAAATAAATCCGGAAGTCCATCGTTATTATAATCTGCCAATTCGGCCCATCTGTTAACATCCTGAGGAAACTGGTAATGATATTGGGGTGCATAACGGTATGAAGTTGATTTATTGCTCAATCCCTGGAACAAAAAGAACTGGTTTTCGCCCAGTTCGCGGTCAAATACATAAAGGTCCTGGATACCGTCTCCGTTAAAATCAATATTGAAAAATGTTGCATTGTTCAACCCTCCTGTAAATGGGTTCAGCAAGGTGTCGTATTTCACCTTTTTGTTGGCATAGCTCACCAGGTCGTTATGGTTATAGGGCGGAATGTCGCTGGTATCATCCACATCAGGCTGCACGACACGGATATAGTTTGACGGGTAGAAGACCGGAGAAACCTGCGCCCTGGATATTAACGGAAGAAAAGGCAATAAGAATACTAGAATTTTTTTCATATCCCGATATTTTGACAGAATTTGCCATACAATTTAAGCCATTCCATGGAAATAACCAAATTATACGAAAAATTTATCCAAAACCCTGTTATTATACACGATTCGAGGAAGATAATCCCCGGATGCATTTATTGGGCCATAAGAGGAGAAAGGCTTGATGGTAATAGCTTTACAAGGCAAGCCCTGGATAATGGCGCTGCACTGGCGGTTATTGACAACCAGGACTATTTATTGGATGACAGATGTATCCTTGTAGAGGACAGCCTGGTAGCTTTGCAGGAATTGGCCAGGTTTCATCGCCGCAGCCTCGGTATCAAGGTAATGGCCATTGCAGGATCAAATGGAAAAACAACTACCAAAGAACTGATGAAAAGGGTGTTGAACGAAAAAATGAATACTTTCGCCACACCCGGGAATTATAACAACCATATCGGTTTGCCGTTGAGCATTTTACAAATTACAAAAGAACATAAAGCCGCTATCCTGGAACTTGGGGCCAACCATGCCGGGGAAAATGCATTTTTGTGTGAAATAGCTGAACCTGATATGGGCATCGTTACCAATATTGGCAAGGATCACCTTGAAGGCTTTGGCGGAATTGATGGGGTAGAAAAGGCAAATATGGAATTGTTTGATTATTTAAAAAAACACGGGGGTACTGCTTTGGTAAACTTTGATGACGAACGAATTGTAAGAAATACGACCGGAATAAAAACAATAAGTTATGGAATGAATGATGGAGCAGAAATTTCCGGCGAGATCATCTCTATGTTCCCAACTTTATCAGCAAAAATAAATGATTCGATCCAGGAGACATCTTACGAAGTTAATTCGCAACTTTTTGGAAGTGTAAACATGTATAATATCCTGGCAGCTTCGGCTTTAGGAAGCCTTTTTGAAATAGATCCCTGGCGTACTAAAAATGCCATTGAAAGTTATGTCCCCGAAAATAACCGTTCTCAGATCATTAAAAAAGATTCCAATATCTATATCCTCGATGCATATAACGCCAACCCAAGCAGCATGGCTCCGGCGGTAAAAGATTTTGCGGCTTATCCTGCTCAAAACAAGATTCTTATCCTGGGTGATATGTTCGAACTTGGCGAAGACGCCGAAAAAGAGCACAAAAGTATTTTAGAATCAATTGAGTATAATAAATTCACTTCCGTAGCACTGGCAGGAAATAATTTTTATACATTTAAAAATAATTATAATGCCCATTTTTTTATAGATACGGAATCGCTAAAAAAATGGTTCATTGAGCAAAAATTTCAATACGCCGTCATCTATCTTAAAGGCTCCCGCGGCATGGCTTTAGAAACTATTTTAGATTAAGAACAAAGAGTAAGAGGTAAAAAGTGAGGAGTAAGATGTATTCCGGGCAAATAAACTACTTACTTCTCACCTCTCACTTTTCACTCTTTAGAATTTTATCTCCAATGGCCAGGCACCCATCTTGATCCGTTAGGCCCGTTTCTCCAATGGCCCCTTACCCATATAGATCCATGCGGAGGAATTTCCCAAAATCCGGGCAGCCATACATAAGCGCCACCGCGCCATCCCCATTCTCCTTCGTGCCAAAAATGCCTTCCACTGGGACGGGCACCTCTGACCTCCACTTCATCATGTCTTGGATGTTCTCTAACCCATTGCGCTTTAGCTCCGAATTGGGACAAAATGCCGATTCCTAAAATCAGCATGAACTTAAAAATGTTTTTCTTCATGTTAGGTTAAATTTAATTTGAAGTTAAGACACTTGTTTTTCAATTTTGTTTAATTGAAAAACGAAATTCAGATTTCGTGCCAAAAAGATAAACAGGCTGAACCAAACAAAAAAACAATCAATTAATTTGCTTATAATTAATTGATTGTTTTTAACTTAACGCGAAAATATTTTATTCAAAAACCTTAGTTATTCCAGCGCCATTCCCACTTGTTGTGGTGCGAATGTGTGTGAACAGGGCTTTTATTCCAGTCGTGCTGGTCACTTCCGCAGTCAAGACAGGTAAGTCCATCCTGCTTCATCATCCAGATATGCGAAGGCATTTCGTCATCATCCATATCCTGAACATTGTCAATATCATAGATAATATCACCCATATTCCTTCTCATCCTGATAACGGTCCCTTCCGGTATCTGCAAATCAAGGCGAACATTCTGGCCATGCCATTTATCATCTTTTGGTATCCGGAAAGCTTCATTAAAAAGAAGCAGGGAATCAGCCTGTGTATAATTGTATTTTATAGATTCAGATAGTGTCATAGCGTCCCTTACTGATTTTCCTCTCGATTTATAAGATTTTTCAAGCCTGATATTATGATCATCAGACCTGGTAATATTCAAAGAAACAAGTCCCACACGGCTGGTATCATTGGAGTTCTGAATGCGGCCCCATAATCTGCTCAGGTCCATCCATCCATTTCCATGAAATTCTTTAATTTCAGAAGCGTATCCGTTTGCATTTAAGTATAATGTATCATGTGCTGGTTTCTTTAAGACATCAGTTGTGCTGTAAGAATAAGACGACCTGAAACCCGATGAATTTCCAAATACAAGGACCAAAAGGGCGACAAATACCAATACCCAGATGAAACTTAAAAAACCATTTCTATGCCTGCCACGATAGCCGCTCATATATCGAAGACTGCGGAACATTAACCAAAGAAAGGGTAAGCCGATCAATACCAATATCAGAATGAATACGATGGAGGCCGTATGGGCATCATGGAAAAAATCTAAAAAAAACACGGGTACCGCAAAACCAACAATCCCTGTCAACCCAAATACCACAGATAACAAGGCGATAATGACCCCCGCACTTATCAGGATAAATATGGCACTAAAAAGCCAGGCAAATGCATGAAAAAGACCACGTAATCCCCCTTCGAGTCCTTCAAACAGGCCATGGAAAAAGTTATTGGCTTTGCTTCCAAAATCCTTTTTGTCAAACTTGCTGAATTCTTTGTCAATCCTTTGCTTTAAGGCATCCAGGTTTTCGGTTACGGTTTTCTCAATGTTGGAAATATTCACCCTTTCCCCACGCATTTCAAGCTTTTCAGAAGGTGTGGTTGCTTTAGGGATTATAATCCATAAAACAATATAAATGAGTAACCCTGTACCAAAACCAAAAAATACGGCCACAAAAAGCAATCGTATCCATACCGGATCAATACCCAGGTATTCGCTCATGCCACTACAAACCCCGCCAATGATCTTGTTGTCAGGATCCCGGTACATTCTCTTTCCGGGGTTGAAATTATAGGAATCGCTCCAATTGTAGGACTTTGATTTGGATCCCGAATCTGCATCATCCATGTCCTCAGGCTTGCCCATGGTGACTATCACCTGTTGTACATTGGCCATGGAAACGGCTTCGCTTCGGTCTTTTATCATTTCAGTTAGCATTTCTGCAATGCGCGCTTCGATATCGGCAAGTATTTCCCCACCTCCTTCGTTGTTTCTGAAATGCTGTTTGAGCGATTCCAGGTACCTGTCCAAAACAACGAATGCTTCTTCATCAATATGAAAAATCATGCCGTTGATGTTGATGTTAATTACCTTGTTCATTGTTTATTATTTAGAATTTTTTCCTGTGGTGATGTTTACAGATTGTACAAGTTCTTCCCATGTGACATGGAGTTCATCCAAAAACTCCTTGCCTTCGTCAGTCAGGGTATAATATTTCCGTGGTGGCCCTGAAACCGATTCAATCCAGCGATATCCAAGCAGCCCCGAATTTTTGAGCCTGGTGAGCAATGGATAAAGGGTTCCTTCTACCACTAAAAGCTTTGCATCTTTCATTTTGTCTATAATGTCAGATGCATAGATCTCATTGCCGGCAATAATAGCGAGAATACAATATTCCAGTACGCCTTTGCGCATCTGGGCTTTGGTGTTTTCAGCATTCATGGGACAAAGGTAAATACTTTTATAGTACTATGCAATACATAGTACTATAATTTTTGAAAATATTTTTAGGGGTTGGCATATAATATTGATTTACTTTAAATTAAAATGAGAAGAAAAGTTTGGGAGATTGGAGCAAAATAGGGTTATAGCCGGAAAGTTGGCAACTTTTTAAAAGTTGTCAACTTTGGAATTAGACGCGAAAATTGGACACGATAAGTTGACAACTTTCCAGAAGTTAACAACTTTGAAAATTGACGCTATCCTTAGCCTCGGGGCTAAGGATTTTTAAACTTGCAGCCTCCGGCTGCCAATTATAAGTAAATTATCAAATGCGAGCTACGAAATGGGCAGCCACAGACTGGAGGATTTGTGAATGGTTAAAAAGGGCATTTTTGGAGATTTATCAATAGGAAAGCAATGGGAAAGGGGTTTGGGCGGCATTTAATCATCTCCCTGCCCTCTTCGAAGAGGGAGCTGACGCCAGAAAGTTTGCAATCGCTACTTCTTACTTCTTACTTCTCACATCTCACTCTCGCTACTGTTGACTCTTGACTGTTGACTGATAACTGATGATTAATGCGCCGCGGACAGATCTGCGTTTGGCTTGTCTTTCGGAGTTTTTTGCAGGGCAAGCAATGGTACGCAACATAATAAGAACAATCCTACGACAAAGAATGCATCCATATATGACAATAAAGCTACCTGCCTGGATAATACCCCTTCCATAGCGGCGTTTGCCATTTTTGAAGCAACGGTAGGCGAATATCCTTTCGAAAGAAACCCGGCAGTAAAAGACGATAATCGCTGCTGAACGGAGTTATTAAAAATATTAAAGTTACCAAGCAAGATACCTCTGTGATATGCAACTCTACGTGCGATAAATGTAGTCATGAGAGCGACACCAAACGAACCGCCAAGCTGGCGCATCATATTATTGATCCCCGCTCCCTGTGCTATGTCTTTGGGCGGCAAAGGAGATAGCGCAAGTGTGGTAAGAGGTACGAAAAGCAAACTTAACCCAACCCCTCTGATAATGAGAGGAACAAAGAAGTCCCTTTCTCCCGACTGAAGCGATGATTTAGACAACAAAAACATGGATACAAAAAACAAGGTAAACCCTACTCCTGCCATAATCTGGGGAGGGAATTTCTTTTTCATTAATATCCCCACAAAAGGCATCATGCATATTGTGGCCAGACTCCCGGGCATCAGCAATAAACCAGTCTGCTGGGCTGTAAAGCCTAATAGCTGCTGCGCAAAAATCGGAAAGGCGAATACCGATCCAAACAATCCGAGACCGAGTATAAAGGTAAACATGGCTCCGACCATCAACGATCGGTTTCCGAGCACCCTGAAATTGACAATGGGGAATTCGACACTGAACTCCCGCCAAATAAATCCAACGATTCCGGTAACTGCTGTGAAAGCAAGTAAGCTTATATATGGTGTTGCAAACCAGTCCTCAGTTTGTCCGCGCTCCAAAAAGGTTTGCAGCGAACCGAGACCTATGACAAGGAGCGCTATTCCAAACCAGTCGTTTTTCCCAATTTTCATATTATGAAGCGAGTCCTTAATAAAAGTCAGGGTCATAAATGCCGCAAACAATCCCAGTGGAATGTTCACGAAGAATATCCATCTCCATCCGAAATTATCTGTAATATATCCACCCAGAGTTGGGCCAATGGTAGGGCCAACTACCACACCAATGCCGAAAAGTGCCGTTGCCATACCTGCTTCCTCTTTTGGGAAGGTCTCAAACAATATCGCCTGAGATGTGGAAAGCAAAG
>JABDEJ010000059.1 GCA_013287095.1 Bacteroidota bacterium
TGTAAAGATTTTTGTCGCTGGCATTGTTTTTTTCATAAATATACTTGAATTCGCCAACAGACACCGGTGCGCCACCAATTGTGAAAAGGGTCTGATCATTGGTTTGTGCTGAAGCCTTATATGCGCTGCAAACCAATATAAGCAAGAGAAATATATTGCGTAGTTTCATGGGTGAATTAAAATGTTTGAAAAAAATTAAGCGCAAAGGTATATAATCTTTCAATACGTGATTGGGTGGTTTTAAATAGCATGTTACAAGTTTTATTACCTTAAATCATCGTTATTTTTGCGCACCGACAATAAAGAAATCTTTCTAAAGCCAGATTGTTTCCGGACTCAATAAGGTGCCAAAACGTGTATTGGCGAATTTTAGTATTTTTGAAGCTACAAAATCATGAGTTTGAAACATCATAACAATCCCAATGAGTTCCAGGACCTCGGTCTTGGTACACGGACCACTGGCCGGGGAGAGCGTATGCTCAACCAGGACGGCAGTTTCAATGTGGATCGTAGGGGATTAAAGTATTTTGAGGAAAAAGGCATTTACCATTGGTTGATATCAATGAGGTGGACTCGTTTTGTTTTGCTGCTTTTTAGCGGGTATGTGGTCATTAATTTTATTTTCGCATGCCTTTACATGATCGCAGGTACCAACAATCTTGATGGAATGAAAGCAGTGACTTTTGGGGGGCGTTTTATGGAAGCATTCTTTTTCAGTTCGCAAACGCTGACTACCGTTGGATATGGGAGGTTGAACCCAGCGGGAATGTGGTCAAATATAATTGCTGCACTGGAGTCACTTGCCGGATTAATGACGTTGGCTCTCGCTACAGGTATCCTCTACGGGCGTTTTTCACGGCCGAGCGCCAAAATATTGTTCAGTCATAATGCTCTCATATCACCTTACAAAGATATTACGGCTTTAATGTTCCGCATAGCCAATCAGCGCAGCAACCAATTGATAGAATTAGAAGCAAGTATCAGTTTTTCTTTCCTGAACAAACACGATAGATCGCATAGGGAATTCAGAAACCTGACCCTTGAACGTTCTAAGATCAATTTTTTCCCTACCACGTGGACTATAGTGCATCCTATTGACGATGAAAGCCCTATGAGACATTTTAAGGCCAATGATTTCCTGGATAGTGAGGCTGAGATCATTATCCTTTTAAAAGCATTCGATGATACTTTTTCACAAACCGTTTATAATAGATCCTCATATCGTGCGGAAGAAATTATTTTCGGGGCTAAATTCAATATTATTTTCGGGCAAAATGACAAAGGTGTAGTTACAGTTGACCTGCACAGGATCAATGAACATGAAATCATTCCGTTGCCGGAATATTCCTAAAGTATAGACTTTGAAAAATCCTCTTAAATTCTGGTTTGTGTTGCCGGCCGTTATTATTACTTTGCTTGCAACACATAAGTATGGACCTGGCATTGACAATGATGGAACTTTTTATTTGCTTTTTGGAGAAACATTAGCAAAACATTTTAATCTTTTTCATTACGATGATGCTTTCAAAGGGGTATGGCCTCCCTTTTATCCCATCATAATTGCCTCATTAAAATTTACATCTATTAATATTATTACAGCTATCGGTATTTTAAATACTGTATTATATGCTGGGACTCTAATGCTTGCTTATTTGAGTATCGATCCGTTTATTTCGAATAAAAAGCTTGTCTCCGCCTATATGATTGTCTTACTTTTATCATTCCCCGTTTTTAGCATATTTACAAAGGTTTTGTCTGATACTTTATTTATTTTTTTGTTCTCAGCTCTTCTTTATTTTATCATCCAGTTAGAAATAAAGTATAGCTCATCAATAATGTTTTTGCTTGTTTTATGTATGGCTTTGATTCCGCTTGACCGATACGCAGGCATTTTTTGCAACATTGCGGTCATTGGATACCTTCTTCTGAAGCTAAGAGATAACAGGCAAATCCAAAAAAAAATAATTTGGATAAGCATTATTGCTTTTCTTCCTATAATGCTATGGATGATCCGTAATTATTTTTTTATTCACCACACAACTGGAGTTGTTGCGAAAGTCGATTTGCAAAGGATATTGTTTTTTGGATACAATTCAATGAATGAATGGATATTACCTCATATAGTGCCTGCAATTATGCGTAGCATTATTTTTGATGGTTTGGTTTTAGGTTGCTGCATAATTATTTGGAAATGGAGAAAAATTTTTGATAAGATGCTTTTCATACCGGTCTTTTTTATCGCCTATTCAGTGGCCTTGACCTTGATCTGGAAACCTGAATACATGGAATACAGATATTTATCCCCTGCTTTTATACCATTTTTGGCAACTATATTCATCATTTTGGATAAGGTTAATTCCCGCTTTGTCAGGTTATCAATGTTTTTCGCTTTACTTTGTCTTTTTACCACGCAATTTTTTACAACTGTTTTGTTTATAACCTATCGGTTTTATTTAGGAGGGGGGGGCTTCAATACTAATGAATGGCAAAGTTCGCAAATAGCTGGTTATTTAAGAAACAACCGGTTAACGGATACTACATACACCAATGAAATCGGGGCCTGTCAATATTTCAACGATCATTTTGCTACAGGTATCAAAAATACCGATTTACAACCACCTTTGCCAGAGAACTCCCGTCATGTCTCAAGCAAAGGGAACCTGGTGTTATTTAATAACGGATCCAGGGACATCCTTAACTTATCCAAATTCAACTTTGGCTCGTTTAATTACATTATTAGGAGCACATTGCGAGATACTGTCAATAAGGATAACGTATTTTTTGGTTTGAGCCAAGAAGAGTTGTTGAAAAATTTTGCCACCAACAACAATCTTGTTTATACAAAAAGAATCTCGCTGGCAGATGGCAGTATCTACTATTTTACCAAAGTACCCGAAATCTTTAACAAAAACGTTCAGTGATAAAAAATATAAAGATATCTTTATCACCTGAAGCCGTGTACAATACGCTGCTTTTAATTTTCACTGTCAAAAGTCAGCTTGGATTGACAGATTATTCTGATTCAGTCAATTTTATTGTACGCAAACGCTCTATTGATGCACGTAGCAGGGAAATAAAGATCAACCTCGAACTTGATGTCTTTATCGGCGAAACTCCAGTTCCCGGACCGGCCTATCATTTCGATTTTAAAAATGTAGCTTCAAAACCGCCCGTCATTATTGTTGGCGCAGGTCCCGCAGGATTGTTTGCAGGACTTAAACTTCTGGAATTGGGGCTGAAACCTATTATATTAGAACAGGGCAAAGATGTCCAAAGCCGCCGCCGTGACCTGGCAGCCATTAATAAGGACCATATTGTAAACCCCACCTCTAATTATTGCTTTGGTGAAGGAGGGGCAGGAACATATTCGGATGGGAAACTATATACACGGTCCAATAAAAGAGGTGACATTAAACGTATCCTTGAATTGCTCGTGCTTCACGGGGCTTTAAATGATATTCTGATTGATGCCCATCCCCATATCGGGACAAACAAACTGCCCAAACTCGTATCTAACATCCGTGAAACCATTTTAGTCCATGGCGGAGAAATTCATTTTGAGACTAAAGTGGATGATCTGATCATTAAGGACAGTGAAATAAAGGGCGTTACAAGTAGTAGTTCGACATTCGAAGGTTTAGGAGTCATTCTTGCCACAGGTCACTCTGCAAGGGATATTTTTGAATTACTACATCACAAAGGAATACATATTGAAGCCAAACCTTTTGCGATGGGTGTCCGCATTGAACATTCCCAGGAATTGATAGACAATATTCAATATCATGGTACTCCTCGCGGCAAATATCTGCCTCCATCGCCTTATACATTAGCTGCCCAAACCATTTTTGATAAAAAACAAAGGGGCGTTTTCTCATTCTGCATGTGTCCTGGGGGTTTTATTGTACCCGCTGCCACAGCTCCCGGCGAAGTGGTTGTAAATGGCATGTCTCCCTCCAAAAGGGACTCCAAATTTGCGAATTCAGGGATTGTAGTTGCGATTGAAACAGAAGATTTAGCAGCTTACCAAAAGTTTGGTCCTTTGGCTGGGTTGATGATGCAAAAAGAACTCGAGCAAAAAGCCTGTTTGATAGCTGGTTGTACCCAATCGGCCCCGGCACAGCGAATGATGGATTTTATGAACGGCAAGGTTTCTTCTACACTTTTAGATACCTCTTATATACCCGGATTAACATCTGTATCGATGGATGAAGTTTTATCATTTGATTTTGCAACAAGGCTCAGAGAAGGATTCCAGGCTTTCGGACAAAAAATGAAAGGGTATTTAACCAATGAGGCCCAGATAGTAGGAGTGGAGAGCCGTACTTCTTCCCCAGTAAGGGTCCCAAGGGATAAAACGAGCCTTGAACATGTGCAAATCAAGAGACTGTTCCCATGCGCTGAAGGGGCTGGTTATGCAGGGGGTATCGTTTCTGCTGCCATGGATGGTGAGGCTTGTGCGGAAAAATTGGCCGAGATGTATGGAATTTAGCCATATTTTTTGGCAGCCGATATGAACTTAAAAAAAAATCCTATGTTTGAATATAAAATAAGGCCATGACAGTAGCAGCTATAAAAGAAAAAATTCATTTGTTCATAGACAATGCCAGCGATGATAAAATCAAAGCCGTGTATTCAATGATAGAAAACGACCTTGACGAGAATACTAGTAATGGATATTCTGAGGAATTTAAAAGGGAATTAGACCGTCGGATCTTCGAGCATACGAATGGTATTTCAAAGGCTATTACCAGCAAAGAAAGCAAGGAGCGGATAAGGCAAATTTTGAACAGCAGGAAATAATGGCTTTTAAGTATTTCCTCCGCCCTCAAGCTCAAGATGAGTTTGAAGAGTCGTTGCTTTGGTACTTAGATAGAAGTATTTCTACCTCAGAAAACTTTATCAATCAATTAGAAAACACTTTTGATCGCCTTTGTAAGAATCCATTTCTCGGGAAATGCACCTATCGAAATTTTTACGAGATAAAGATCAAGAAATTTCCTTTTAATGTTGTTTATTTCATCGAAGAAGCTAACAATCAAATTGTTATTGTTTCGATATTCCATGATAAGCGAAACCCTGAGAGAAAGTTTAAGGAATGACATCTTAAATGTTTGCAGATGAGGTTTAAATAGAGTTGAATCGTATGCACATAAAGAATATTAATCTAATACTTATCGTTTCGATTATTTTATTGTGCAATAAGGCTTTTTGTCAAGATACTTTGAAGGTTGCAGATGTTCTAAACTACACTTTTAGTAAAAAAATATCTTTGCAAATTGACCAAAAAGATGTAATAGTCTTTAAAACCCGGAGAATGTTCTCCAAAAAGGAGCCCCAAAGATTCTATATTCCATTTGATACTCTAAAAGTGGGCCAAACAATAAATATCAAAATTAGGTCTTCAGGCTTTCTTGGAATTGGTTGTGAAACTCAATTACTATCAATAAAATATGAGGGAAAAGACCACATTCTGGATTTATTTAGAGACTTAACAAAACCAAAAGGTCAACGATTTATTTATTTTTGGGCGACTCAGTGGCCTCTCATTATTGATTAACTTTTGAGATTTATTTCTTTAGTAAAAAATCTTCTAAGTTCGATTGTACCATTCTGGCAAGGATAAATGGTTATTATCACTTCAATTTCAGGCCATTCTTTGTACCTTTGAAGGCAAATCCGATTTTGAATGACACAAAACCGGTTCTAACAAATTAAATCAATTACCTATGTCAGAAAGCATTCAAAATGGAAAAGTAGTATCGTTTTCATATATCCTGAGGGATGAAGACGGAAACATCATTGAACAAACCCAGCCGGGCCAGGAAATGGAATATCTTCATGGCAACCAGAACATCATTCCGGGTCTTGAAAAAGAATTGAACGGCATGAAAGTGGGAGAGATGAAGAACGTAAAAGTAAAAGCAAAAGATGCCTACGGTGAATTTAATGATGAACTGATCTTTAAAGTGCCGATGGCCAATTTCCCTAAGGAACAAAATATAGAAGTTGGGATGGAATTCCAATCAAGTAATGAAGATGGCAGCCTTATGATCATCACTGTAAAGGAAATAGATGGAGACAATGCAATTGTTGACGCCAATCACCCTATGGCAGGTTTGAACCTTGAATTCGATGTAACTATAAAAAATGTTCGTACAGCCACTTCACAGGAACTTCAACATGGACACGTACATAGCCATGGGCACGACCACTAAGGAGTGCGAAGTACGGAGAGCGAAAAGAAATGATCAATTATCAATGACCAATAAAAAGATTAGGAAATGATTCCGCAATCTCGTTTGCGAAAGCCAATTCCCAAATCCTCAAATTTTCAAATTCCCAAATTAAAAAGATGGCCGACAACAAAATAATATTCTCCATGGTGAACGTCAGCAAAACGTTTCCACCTCAAAAACAGGTTCTTAAGGACATTTATCTTTCCTTTTTTTACGGGGCCAAAATCGGTATCATTGGTTTAAATGGTAGCGGTAAATCAACATTGCTTAAGATCATTGCCGGCCTTGAAAAATCATTCCAGGGCGATGTTGTTTTTTCTCCAGGATATTCTGTGGGATATCTGTCACAGGAACCTGTGTTGGATGACACCAAAACGGTTAAAGAGATCGTGCAGGAAGGCGTACAGCCGATTGTTGATATACTAAACGAATACGAAGCTGTCAATAACAAATTCGCGGACCCGATGAGCGATGATGAAATGACAAAACTTATGGACCGCCAGGCTGAACTGATCGATAAAATAGAAGCTGCAGGAGCATGGGAACTTGATAATAAACTGGAAAGGGCCATGGACGCGCTACGTACGCCAGAGGGAAATACGCCTATCAAAAACCTTTCGGGCGGTGAGCGCAGAAGGGTAGCTTTATGCAGGTTATTATTGCAGCAACCGGACATCTTATTATTAGATGAGCCTACCAACCACCTTGATGCTGAAAGTATTGACTGGCTGGAACAGTTTCTGAAACAATATGCCGGAACGGTTATCGCCGTGACCCACGATAGGTATTTCCTTGATAATGTGGCTGGCTGGATACTGGAACTCGACAGGGGAGAAGGCATCCCATTCCAGGGAAATTATTCTTCCTGGCTGGAGCAAAAAGGCAAACGCCTTTCTATGGAAGAAAAGACCGAAAGCAAACGCCAGAAGACACTTGCACGAGAGTTGGAATGGGTACGCATGACTCCAAAAGCCCGCCAAGCAAAAGGGAAAGCGCGTTTGGGAGCCTACGAGAAAATGATCGGCGAAACAGTAAAACAGAAAGAAGAAAAACTGGAATTGTTTATCCCGAATGGCCCGCGATTGGGTACTAAAGTTATTGATGCCCTGGAGGTTAATAAATCATACGATGAACGGATTTTGATGGAAAACCTTAAGTTTTCATTACCGCCAGCAGGTATTGTAGGGATTATAGGACCGAACGGGGCAGGAAAGACCACCATTTTCAGGATGATAATGGGTGAAGAACAGCCCGATAGTGGCAGCTTTGATATTGGTGAAACAGTGATGATCTCTTATGTAGATCAGCGTCATGCAGACATAGATCCCGAAAAAACTGTCTGGGAAGTGATTTCCGGCGGAAATGAAATAATAGAATTGGGCAAAACCCAGCTCAATAGCCGGGCTTATGTATCCAAATTTAACTTCAATGGGGCTGACCAACAAAAAAAGGTTGGCTATCTTTCCGGTGGTGAAAGAAACAGGCTTCACCTGGCCATGACATTGAAAAAAGAAGCTAACGTATTACTTCTTGATGAGCCCACCAATGATATAGATGTAAACACTTTACGGGCACTTGAAGAAGCCCTGGAAGACTTCGCAGGCTGTGCCGTCATCATTACTCACGACAGGTGGTTCCTTGACAGGGTGGCTACACATATTCTTGCCTATGAAGGTGATAGCCAGTGGTACTATTACGAAGGTTCTTACACCGATTATGAAGAATCTAAAAAGAAACGTTTGGGAGACTCTGAACCAAGAAGGCCAAGGTTTAAGAAATTGGTGGTGTAGATAAAATGTGCGGATGTGCCAATATGCGAATGTGAAAATGAAGAATCTTGCGCCAGCCAATTAGCATATCATCACATTGGCACATCAGCACATTGATTTTTTTCTATCTTTGCACCTCAAAAAATATTTAAGGTCACGTGGCCGAGCGGTTAGGCACAGGTCTGCAAAACCTTCTACTCCGGTTCAAATCCGGACGTGACCTCAGAAAAAATCCCTTTTAAGTCTTCGATTTAAAAGGGATTTTTTATTTTTTGTTCATGTAAGCCTCCACACGTTGCCTTACATTATGCCTGATATTCATGTAAAACAGGTTGTAATCGAATACATGATAATTGCTGACCACACTATATTTTTTCTTTAAGCGTTTGGGCGGTTCTACCCAAAGGATTTTAAGGCTCGGTTCTATCTGGCACGAAGTGGACCGCGGAAATAATAACTTATTAAAGTTCCGGCCCAATATACCCCTATGCAACACTTTTGGTGACCATTCATGTGTGGTATCCCAGGTTACGGGGTTTACACATTGAGAATTACCGGGTTCACTATCTCTACGTTTTGGGTAAAAACCATTTTTGAAACTCCTCCAGCCTACAAAACAGCCGGTTTGGGTGGCAGTTGTTCCAACAGGAATGGCTTTAAATGCATCTTTTTTGATCTGGTAGCCTACAAGATAGGCGCAAACCAATTGTTTTTGCAGCGGTTTTCCATCAAAAAAATCCTGCAATAACCTTATGGCGTGAACAGTACCCTGACTATGGGAGGCAATAATAATAGGACGACCATGATTCCAATGGTCAAGATAATACTGAAATGCTTTTTTTACATCTTCATAGGCAAGATCAAGGGACTGTTTAGCTTCCGGCTTGTCACGCATGGCAAAAAATACTTTCAGGTTTGCCTGGCGGTATCTTGGTGCAAAAATTCTACAGTCCCCGTTAAAAACTGAGGCCTGATACTGAATAGTTCCCTCATCTGTTTTTTTGTTGATAGCTGCATCAGATATGCTTGCATTCAAACCATAATTTGCATTATAAGCGATATAAGTAGTAGGGTAAATAAAAAAGACATCTACACTTGTATCACGTTTTTCGCCATTCAGGAAAGCAGGAACCATGTCTGATGGACCTTGAATATTTGGATGTGCTGCCCAGGATTTCATATCACTATAATCGGGCGATGGATTGTCCTTGATCGGTTTCGAGGCAAAACTTTGCCAGCTGAAAAAAGAAATGAAAAACATAAGAATATGTATGCGCACTTTCATAATCAATTAAACAGCAGAAAATTACATGGTAGGTTCATCAATATCACTTCAATATCTCCCGGGTATCCAAAATCATTATTGTTGTTTTTGAGATCAGTCAGAGCATTGATGATCAGGTCTGCGCCGATATTCTTAGCAAATGCAACTATACCTGTTCCCGGCAACCCAAAAACCACTTTTACCTTGATATCAAGTCCTGCTTTATCATATAACCTTAATGCTTCGTGTATCTGTGCATATTCCAGGTCAACGATCATCAATGATGCATCATTGAAACCTTCTACCTCTGTATAATCCGGAACCGCAAGGGGATCAGCATTAAAAATGGATTCTTTGACAAAATAAAGTGTGGCATTTTCTGTCTGTTTAGCTAGGTATAATCCTGCCTCAATCATTTGTGCAGGGTTATTGGCAGGTATCGGCGCTATTATTTTTTTGATGGGTTTTGCGGGCACCGCAGGTTCCGGTATCAGCATGATCGGGCCTTTGGGATTCCCGGCCAGACCTCTGGCGATACTTCCAAAATACTGTCTTTCAGGAGATTCTTTCCGCAATGCCCCCGAAACCAATAAATCTACATGTTCCTCATTACAGACATCCCAAATCACGCTTTGAACATCACCTTCCCTGAATACCATTTTATAGCCCTGGTTCCGGTATCCATGCTTTTCAAGAAGGTTCGCAAATATTTTCATTTGCTCCGGCAATGGTACGCCTACATGGATAAATACTACGTTGGCTTCAAACTTACCTGCCAGCATTTTCACGTTGGCTACAAGGCCTTCAAGAGTAGGGGAAAACGCAAACGCAAGGGCAATATTTTTGAATCCGGTAATTGGAGTGAATTTTGACGCTAAGATACCTTTTATTAATCAATGAAACAATGATCAATAATTTCAACTCAAAATTGGGATTTTAAAAATCAACGGAGATTGCTCAAGGCTTCTTCAAAAACCAGCAGCATTTCAGGGATTTCCTCTATTTTGCAGGTTCCGACACTTAAACGGTACCAGGGGGATTGCCTGTCAGCCCCGAAAGCATAAAATGGCACTACAGCCAGGTGAGCTGTTTTCAAAATATAATCGGTTACATCAGTCTGATTTTCTAGAATATTATCTCCGGAACGCAGCCCTTTCAGGTCTAATTTAATGGTTAGATATATGGAAGCCTGTGGCTCAATGGCATCAACCGGAAACCCTTTTGTCTTAAGCGATTTAATGCCATTATAGATCAGGACAAGTCTCTTTTCAAGTTCTGATTTAAAGTGTTTATGAAAAGTTTCAATGGCTTCTTTATTACCTAGAAACTCTGCTGTTGCTTTTTGCTCAGCAATAGGACTCCAACCACCCATATGAACCAAAAGGGCTTTCATTTTAGAAATAACATGCGCCGGGCCCATGCCCCAGCCCACACGCACACCGGTAGCCGCAAAGGCTTTGGAAATCCCATCAATTGAAATTGTATAATCCTTCATTTCCGGTCTCAGGAAAACCGGGTTGTAATGTGAACAATCTCCGTAGGTTAATGTAGAATACATCTGATCGAACATTACGTATAATTTACGT
This sequence comes from Bacteroidota bacterium, assembly GCA_013287095.1. Next base: position 10,856 of record JABDEJ010000059.1, read on the forward strand.
TGTTCTGGTGTACGTCTTTTGTTTTCTGCCAAAACCATGTCGCAGATTTGCTCGAGACTGGCTTTGCTATGGGTAGTGCCGGTAGGGTTTTGTGGTGTGCAGAGGCATAATAGACTGGCATCCGATAAGTGCGGCGCTATTTCTTCTGCTGTAGGCATGAAATTATTTTCAGGGAGCGCTTCTATGACACAATGCATACCACCATTGATATGTACATAGTGATTGTTATTCCACGAAGGCACCGCATAAATAACCTTATCTCCCGGACCTACAACGGTACGAAACAGGGAATAAATCAGCGGACGGCCACCTGCAGCAATCAACAATTCATTCGCATTATAATGGATACCAAATTGATCTTCAATAAATGAAGCAACAGCGTGTCTCAATTCCAAAAGCCCTTCGGCGGGCGGGTAACTGGTATAATTGTTCTGATATGCTTTTATTATTGCTGACTTCAATTCATCAGGTATCGGGAAAATATGAGGGTCAAAATCCCCTATGGTGTAATTATAAATCTTTTCCCCCTGGCCAACACGTACCTTGATCTCATTGCCAAGCTTGACAATTTCAGATCCGGTAAGAGTTTCAGCAAGTTGACTTAACTGGGTCATTGCAATTTGTTATTTATAATATTGGCTTAGGCCCCTTCTAAACCATTATCCCGTCAAAGATAATAATCTACTTTGCAATAAATCATGAGATTTGTCAGGGAAAGGCAAAATATTTTATTCAAAAGGGCCATTTTAATTGGAGACCATGGAAAATGACACATTCTTTTATCGCATCAGGGTTGTATTCCCGCTCAGGTAATGATGCTGTCCCAATATATCAATAACATCTAACTGGTATATATACACCCCGTCCATGGCAGGTTTGTTTTTAAAAGTGCCGTCCCATGCTGTATGGCCGGGAGTAGCTTCAAACAGATGCTCGCCCCAGCGGTTGTAAATGTTGTAGGTATAGCTTTGGATACCAACCCCTGAAATGTCAAACACATCATTAATACCATCACCATTAGGACTGAATGCATCGGGGATATAGATCGTGATCTGATCTGAAATGATTTTGATAAAATTAAAGACTGTATCATTGGGACAATTGCTTAGTCCATAAGCCACTAATGTTATTTTATAATCACCTGAATCGGCATAGATATAAACAGGCGAAACGGCTTTGCTGCTATCATTCGTTGCGAAAGTCCAGAGATATGATGAAGCGTTGACAGATTGGTTGATGAACCTGACATTATCATTTGTTTTTACTTTGGTTGCCGGGCTGTAAATAAACTCAGCTTTTGCAGGCGGGGTGACGGTGACGTACACACTGTCAGTTACAGAATCAGGAGTGCAATTATCGCTTAATGTTAATTTGTGCCAACCGCTTTGATATACTTTTTCATTTATCGAATCACCTGTTAGATGATCGTTTGTCCAGGTGAATTGGTAATGCAAACTATCCCCGCCACTTGCCTTAGCTGATAAAACAATGTTTTGCCCATAGCAAACTGAGGAATTGTTTACAGCAGCCTTTACCTGGAGTTTAGGCCGTACCTTGAGCAAGACAGAACTGCTGTCCTGGCAACCCTGGGTATTTCGGACCACCAATATATAATGTTCTGTATTTGGCAATTTTGCTTCTGCGTTAGGATCTACAGCAGATGAAAGATAAGTTGCGGGCTTCCATGTATAGCTTATGCCCCCTGATCCCAGCATAGTGTATGTTTCATCAAAGCAAAGAGTGGTATCTGGCCCGGCAGAGGCTTTGGGGAGGGGATAATAAGTCACATGTAAGGTATCTACGTTTGGGCATTGGATTCCATTGATCATGAGATAATAATAGCCGGAATCCCTGGCATTAAGGCTATCCCCGGCAACCGTATCTTTTTTGGGCGTGATCCAATACCAAAGCGAGGTCCCCGTATAGGAAGCGACGAGGTTATTCACTTTGAGAACAGCCGAATCACCAGTGCAAAAAGACAACTTTTTGGGTAGGCCTGTTTGAAGGTTGGATTTGAAAACAACCGTTACCGTATCTGATGATGTACAGTATCCGTTTGAAATCTGCAGCCAGTATTTGCCGCTTTTGGTAACGGATATAGAATCGGTGGTATCCCCCGTGCTCCAGTAGGTTTTGCTGCCTCCATTTTGAATGCCTTTGTAAAGGGTGTAAGATTGGCCGGAGCAGAGGGTTGTATCAGGGCCGAGGTTGGCGTTTGGGATGGAGCCATCTGAGCATACCAAAAGCATTTTATTGGCAAAAGGATAGTTGATGACTGTTGTGTCTGTTATGGCATAACCTGGAAAGGTATCAATAAATATATTGGAAAATGCCAGATTAACTTTATTTGATCCATAGCTGGTATCTGTTTTATTACAGGCTTTATCCAGATTACTGCCTATCTTATCTATCATTGTGTAACCATCTGAACCTATACCTATTAAAATACTACCGCTATCCAATGTCGCACTTGAAGAAGTGGCATCAAGATTGCCGTTTAACCCGACTTTAATATCAGACAAGATTACACTCTTCAAAAGATTGCCACCCTGATCAGTTTCAAGGATTATTGTTGAGGACAAGCCAGTTCCTGGATGATTGTAAGTAAGAATACGATTATTCGTTAAAGTTTGGATGTTTAAAGGTTCCAACTCTTGCTGTCCTGCGGAAACGCCATAGGTTTTGCACCATAGTACGTTACCGTTTTTGTTAAGTTTGAGCAGACATGCATTACCTAGGGCAGTATGATTACCACCAATAAAATGATAGGATCCGTTAAAATATATGCTATCATATTTATCAATATCAACACCAGTGACCGATACGTAAGAACTGTTATAACCTAAAGCGATATTTGGAGAAATTGTCCATATAACATTTCCCAGTGAGTCTGTTCTCATAATACCACCGAAGTTGTTTGCTAAAATTATATATCCCCCATCTGATAAGGAGAGCGCTTTTGTAACAGCATTTGGCTGAGAATTATTATATGTATCAGGGAATGAATAATTCTTTGTCCATGCTTTTGAACCATTATTTCTAATTCCAGTCGCAAAGCATATAGCCGGGCTTTGTGTCAATTGAAAATTAGAATCCAGGTAAACACTGTCAATAAGGCCCATAATAATAAACCCATTGCTTTTTGTTTTGGAACAATATAATTCCTGGATAAGACGGTGCTCCTTGCCTGTATTTATTTTTTTCGTCCACAATATATTCCCCTTGTTGTCCAACTTAACCGCTATGATATCTTCATAAGAATTAAAATTAGTGTAAGCAAGCAAAACACCGCTTGAATCCGTTGTGGCAATCGAGGTAAGATATGGAACATAAAATGGATATTGAATTTTTAAAACAGCCTCCTGGAATGCTTTTATGGTATCCATATTCGCTTTCGCCATGATTTTTTTTGACCAGACGAGGTTGCTGCAACTGTTAAATTTATTAAC
>JABDEJ010000060.1 GCA_013287095.1 Bacteroidota bacterium
CGACGATTCAAAGCAGAATAGCGACAAAAAAGACGATTCAAAACAGGGTGAAAATTCAAAGCAAAACGATGATTCCAAAAAGGGGGACAAAAACAGTGAATCCCCTAAGAACGATGCAGCCAAAAGTAAAGACGCCAAACAGCAGGAACTTGAGAAAAAACAAGACGAACTGAACAAAGAATTCGATGATGTAAAAAAGGACATCGGCGACCTTGAAAAAAAGAATGATGACCTGGAAAAGAAGGAAGATATGCCTGATAACAAAGACCAGCAACAGGATATAAGCCAGGACATGCAGAACAGTGAGCAAAACCTCCAAAAACAGCAGAACAAGAAGGCGTCAAAAAGCCAGAAAAGCGCTGCACAAAAAATGGAGAAGATGAGCAAGGATATGAAAGACAAAATGGCGGGGGCGGAGGCCAAACAAGACGAGGAAGACTACCAGGCCCTGCGGCAATTGCTTGAAAACCTGCTTTATGTTTCCTTTCAACAGGAAGATGTGATGGATGGATTTAAAAAGACCCCGCAGTATAACCCTCACTATGTAGAACTCGGCGATAAGCAAAGGCAATTAAAGGACGATTCCAAACTGATTGAAGATAGTCTCAATGCACTTAGCAAGCGGCAAATGAAGATAAAATCTTATGTAAATAAAGAAATCGGGCTTGTTAATTTTAATATGGATCAGTCTATTGCTGACTTAGGATTGCGTAACACCCCGCAAGCAATATCACACCAGCAATATGCCATGACTTCAATAAACAACCTTGCACTGATGCTGGATGAGGCTATGAAAGGCATGCAGGAGCAAATGCAACAGGATCAGCAAGAAAGTCAAGGGAAGGGCAGTATGAAATGTAAAAAGCCCGGCAAAAAATCGGGTCCCTCTATGGAAACCATGGAACAACTTCAGAAGGAACTTGGGGATGAAATAAAAAAATACAAGGAAGGTCAGGGCAAGCCAGGGCAGAACGGGCAAACCAGTAAAGATGGCCAGCAAACAAGTAAAGAACTTGCCCAATATGCGGCAAGACAAGAAGCTATTAGAAGAGCCCTTGAAAAAATGAAAGATGACCTTGAGAAAAACGGGACCAAAGCAGGCGACCTTGGCGAACTTCAAAAGGAAATGGACCAGAATGAAAAAGACATTGTAAACCGGAACATCACAGATGAAACCATCAAGCGGCAGCATGATATTGAAACGCGAATGCTGGAAAGCGATAAAGCGGAGAAAAAACAGGAAATGGATCCGCAAAGAGAATCCCATACTTCTGCCGATTTAAAAAATCCCAACCCTCCCCTTCTTGAAAAATACCTGCAAATGAAGCAGAAAGAAGTAGAATTGCTTCAAACGGTGCCACCCGGCCTCAACCCATATTACAGGGAAAAGGTGAAGACATATTTTCAGGGACTGAGTAATTAAGGGCGAAGAGCGGGGTGCAGAGAGCGTTTGCACACACCTTTGTTCTCACAAGTTCTAATTTATTCAAGAGTTAGCTATTCTATTTACCAATATTTTGTTTGGATAACTCCTTTACCTAATTTTGAAAGCGAATAAGATTGAACCGGAATAAATGAACGTAATCATCATCCTTTCTGTCGTTGGGTTGGCAAGTCTTTTTACGGGTGTTTACAATGCACGTAAAATGATTTTACCCGTAGTAATTCTTGGCCTTATCGCTGCCTTCGCTGTAAATGCCCTGCAATGGGGTGCTCCAGCAGATGCCAATTCCGGAATGTTTTATTCAGGCTATGTGAAAAGCATGATACAGTTTGATAACTATGCTATTGCTTTTACAGGATTACTTATCCTGTGCAGCATTTTCATATTCTTTTTGTGCGATGAATATTATAAAGAAGAAGACCACCATATTGCCGACATCTTTGCCTTGATCATCTTCACCCTGATCGGGGGCATTATGATGACCTGTTATGTTCACATGGCCATTCTTTTTATAGGCATTGAGACACTCTCTATTTCATTATATATCCTTGCAGGAAGCAAAAAACTGAGTCTTGCTTCAAATGAAGCATCCATCAAATATTTTTTAATGGGCTCTTTTTCAACCTGTTTCTTATTGTTTGGTATCTGCCTTATTTATGGTTCCACAGGCAGCTTTGATATATATGTTATTAAGAATTATGTTATTAATAATGCTTCTACCCTACCATTAATGTTCAAGGCCGGGTTATTCCTGCTATCAGTTGGGTTACTATTCAAGGTATCGGCAACGCCATTTCATTTCTGGACACCTGATGTATATGAAGGGTCACCGACCCTCATTACAACCTTTATGGCTTCGGTAGTAAAAATTGCAGGGTTCGCCGCATTGTTCAGGCTATTCTACATCTGTTTTGGCAGCATTGTACCCGTCTGGTATTATGCCTTTGGCACCATTGCCGCCCTCACAATAATTATCGGCAATTTTTCGGCACTTTACCAGAAAAGCGTGAAAAGAATGCTCGCTTATTCCAGTATCGCCAACGCGGGTTATTTGCTTGTTGGGGTTCTCTCATTAAACGAGCACGCCTCAAGTGCATTGTTTTATTATGCAACGGCCTACGCTGTGGCTACCATCACCGCATTCGGCATATTGATGGTTGTATCGAAAGAACGTGGCAATGAAAATTACGAAGCATTTCATGGACTTTCAAAACGCAACCCGTTGGTAGCTGGGGTATTGGTGATTGCCATGCTTTCATTGGCGGGGATACCGCCGCTTGCCGGCTTTTTTGGCAAGTATTATATTTTCTCAAATGCCATTGAGAATAATTATATATGGATCGTGATCCTGGCTTTGCTTAATTCCCTCCTTGGAATCATCTATTATTTCAAGCTGATTGTGGCCGTATTTACGCCTGAAACTGAAATAGAATCGGCACGAATTCCCGTAAAAAACTCCTACAGTTTTATCCTCACTATCGCAGCTATTATCATCGTACTTATTGGCGTTTTCCCAAACTGGATCGTTGGATTGTTGGGTTAAAATTTCCTGGTTTTTTAGAATGAATTCCTTCCTGTAGCGGGTATCATCTCTTAGTTCAAACTATATTTGCCGAAAAATGAGCCTTTACTTACTTAGCGATAAATATTTTGATGACTACTGTAAGGGATTGAATGTGAACCTGGCAGAGGCATTGCAACGGCTAAATAATATCGAACTTGATGCCAAGACATTTACTTTTTATACTTCGGTAGCTGTTATATCTTCTTCCAGGATCGAGGGGGAAGCTATGGAACTTGATAGTTACCTTCAGCACAAAACCCAGGACATAGAATATTTGCCTGAACTCGTACAAAAACCTAACGATCTTTACGATGCATATAGCTACGCCAGGCAAAACCATTTATCGGAAATGTGTTTCCTGAAAAGCCATGTCCTTTTGAGCCGACATCTATTGCCAGAAATGTGGCGGGGCGTTTACAGACGGGGGGAAATGTTGGTTCTGGAACATAATACCGGAAGGATACAATATGAAGCCGCACCTGCGGCAAGAGTGACTACAGAAATTGAAAAATTATGGGATGATATAATTGTCCTGTCAGAAAAATACCTGGGTATCGAAGAGGTATTCTATTTTGCATCCATGATACATCTGGTTTTTGTAAACATCCATCCATTCAACGATGGCAATGGAAGAGCCGGCAGGCTACTTGAAAAATGGTTCCTCGCCGAAAAACTCGGTGAAAAGGCATGGCTTATACCTTCTGAAAAATATTACTATAAGCATATAGATCAATATTATGCCAACCTTGCCAGATTGGGAATGTTTTATGAAAAGTTAGATTATCGCAAAGCTGATGGGTTTTTGTGGATGTTAAAAGAGTCCGTTAACTCGTGATTATTTGGCTCTTGCGTCAGCCCATTATCACATTGGCACATCATCACATCGCTTATTTCCTCATGGATCTTTCCTTGATTTCATCAACCAAAACATCTGAGGCTTCTTCTTTTGTTCTGATATGGACATAACTTCCCTGCCCCTTGTCAGCAATGGTCTGCATCTGTTTAATGGCCATCGGAATTTTTCCCACACCGATCACGGAAATAATAATGCCATCAGCAGCTTCATGCTTGATAAAATTATACAAAGCCGCATTTGATTTATCGAGATCAAAATCCCCATCGGTAGCCAGCACAATTTCATTATTGCCACCTGTGATAAAATTTTCTGTAGCCACCTTGTAGGCTTCCCTGATCCCTTTACCGCCCTCGGTATTTCCCCTTGCTTTCAGGGCATCAATTTTGGCAGCTATTTCTTCCTTATTATCTGCAGTGGTGGAAGGCAATACAAGGTTCACACCGCTGGCGTAGGTTACTATAGAAACCCTGTCAATACTTCGCAAAGAATAGAGTAGCTTTTTCATGGCTATCTTTACCAGCGGCAATCGCTCAGGTGTCATCATTGAGGCTGAAACATCGAGGAGGAAGACGATATTATTTGGACCATAGGTACTTACAGGAAGTTCTCCCGGCTTTTCTTTAACTAATAAAGTTGTATCGGTTTTCCTGGTATCTACAATCGCCGGAGTTGGTTTTGGCCTGGGTGCAAGCACTTTGTCAATTTTCCGGATCACCGTATTTGTAAAAGCCGTATCAGGGCGATGCGCAATGGTATCCCGATGCCTTGGTTCCGGTCTTGGTTTTTCAATTGGAATATTCTGAGCAATTTTGGCTGTATCGGGTTTATAACCGGGTATCCTGTCCAATAAAAATATGGTTGAAGTGGTATTCTTTCCAATATATACCGTTTGTGAAGATGACTCATAACCCGGAGCATCTACCTCAATATCATAAAGGTCCACAGGAAGAATATTCCTGGAAATGCCATCCTGGTTTGTTATAGTAGAAGCACTGATCCCGGGATTAGGGTCGAAAGAAACCGTCGCTTTACTAATCGGCTGATTGGTAGCCCTGTCAATCACCTGCACCGTAAAATCACGCCGGATAATCTTGTATTGAACCGGCTCATTAAAATCTGGGCATGACGGATCATCGTCCAGATCAACATATTTTATATTGCCTGTAATATGCAATGGAAAAGCCTCGCCATCGGCGCTTGTAAATACATTTACGATCTCATGAAAATATCCCTTCTTTTCCCTGTTTACTTTTACGCGAAGCGTAATGGTTTGCCCCGGAAGGATTTTCTGAACCGAATACCTGTACACAAAATCATCGGGTACCACAGCTCTAAGCATAAATACTTCTTCAGAACTGTTATTAGTCAAAGTAAAATCTGCCACCCTTGGATTCCCTTCTTCGATATCGCCAAAATCATGAACATCCGTATTGAGTACAATATTCCCCGGCAATGCCACCTGGGCCACGGCAGGATTATGCCAGATAGAAAGGGCAAGCGCTCCAAAAAGCCAACAGAAACGGTTTAACAGCATTATGATACCGGGTTTGTTATATATAACGGGCAATTTCAGCAAAACTTATATTAATTCGTCATTCCGCAAAAGACAAAAAAATTGGATTATCGCCAAAAAAATTATCTAAATCCTGTTCTTTTTTTGAAAAATCTTTTTTTATCTTTGCTTTCTCTAATTAAAAACGAACACTATGGCATTGGAATTAACCGGAAAACTCATCAAAGTATTGGCACCTCAAACAGGAGAAGGCAAGAATGGTCCCTGGATCAAACAGGAATTTATCATAGAAACCATTGAGCAATACCCTAAAAAAGTATGTCTTAACGCATGGGGAGATAAGGCAGAAGATATAAAAAAACACGGTCTTGGCGATGTTCTTCGTGTATCCATAAACCTGGAGTCACGCGAATACAACGAAAGATGGTACACCGAAGCGCGTGCATGGCGTATTGAAGACGAAATTTCAGCCAACAAAAACAGGCCCGAACAGGCATCAGGTCAACAAGCCCAGGGCGATAATTTCGGATTTGAGCCATATACCCCATCCGCTACAAAAGTAGGCGAGCCTGCCCCTGCCGTGGATGATGATCTGCCGTTTTAAGGGAATGGTTTAGCATCTCGGATAAAATTCGGCAATATCTTGAAAACAAACTATTATGCCTGAACTTTCAAGGTTTTTTGGGATTATTATCAGAATGTATATGGAAGCTGGTGTACAGCATTACCAACCACATTTCCATGCTTATTATCAGGACGAAGCAGCCGTTTTTGGCATATTACCCGTTGAATTGCTTTCAGGGAACTTATCACCAAAGCAAAGACGTTTTGTAGAAGCATGGGCGGAAATTCATTTGCAGGAACTTTTGAACGATTGGGAATTACTTCAAAAAGGTAAATTACCTGTACAGATTGATCCTTTGCATTGATATAGAAAATTATGAAGCACAGCATTTATAAAATAGTCACTGTCAAGGTTGTTTCTCCATTTACATTGGATATCGTTTTCGATGATGGTGCAAAGAGGACTATTAATTTTTTGCCCATATTGAAGGGAGAAATGTACGGTCCTCTGGCTAATGAAGATTTTTTTAAGAAGGTTTACTTAGATACTGAGGTACATACTATTACATGGCCAAATAATGCTGATTTCAACCCTGAAATTTTATATAATTGGGACATGTATAAAGACGAACTGTTAAAAAGGTCTGAAACCTGGAGTTCATAATTTTCCAATAGGTCCCAAAAATTGGTTTCGGTTCAATCCTTATCAACTTTTTCTTTTTGTGCTACTAATGTCTTTTGCTATCATTGTTTTTTTAGTTTTCTTCATCAAATGGCTACTTAACAAATGGCATTGAAGAAAAATAAAATTATGACTTCATTTGTGCACCCTTTGTTATTTCATTTTTTCTTAAGGCAGGAACGCCTGCAAGTAACATTTGCTCCGACGTAATCGTCTTGCGATAAAATGTTACAAAAAATCTATGAAAAACAAACTTAGTATTATTATTTTGCTGCATTTATTTCTTTTATTAGCTTGTAGCACCAACAAAAACGGGTTAAGTAATAACCATTTAAATTCTCAGAAACTTACTTCCATTCAGGTAATTAAACCCGACCTGGATAATGTCAACATATCTGTTGGAAACAATAAAAATTTAGTTCAAAAAACTGATACAAATAGTACCACGACATTTCATTCTAATGCATTAATAACTAATTCCTCATCTCCAAAAGTCCAGTTCAATAAAAGCCTCGTTACATTTAAATCTTTGCAAATGGCCGTAAAACATGAACTAAAAGATCTATCTGCCAGCCCATCTTATATCGCATCTGTTGCACCTCAATCAGGAAACGCAAAGAATCCATATATACCTCCTTTACTTACCTTTATGGGGGTTGAAATAATATATGCAATCATATTCGGACTGGCTATCTATGGCATAGGTCCTGGAGTGGTTGGTGGAATTATCTTCATATTTATCATAGCCATTGCCATCATTACTTTCGTTATCCTGGCACTTGCTACCAAACCTGAGAATTATAATAGCTCCCTGACTATAAGTTATTTTTTAGCCTGGTTTTTAGGGTTTATCGCTACAGCGTTCCCATTAATGATGTTCTATTATGGCATACCTTTGATCATCCCTTCAATGCTACTTTTTATAGTCTCCTGCATTTTCTTTGTTTTGTGGCTTAAACACCTGGGAGAAAACCAGGTACATGATGCTTCAAAGCCGGTAAAACGCCGGAAATTAGCCTATCTCCTCGTTTCAATAGGCGCATTGGCCGCAGCATGGTTGATTAGCCTTATATCTTTAAGTCTCCCCGGGCCGATATTGTTTTATCTGCTGATATTATTTGCTCTTACCATTGTCTTTTCCTTTGTTTTATGGCTTGTTAAAACTTGTCCATTGAAATCAAAGGCATCTTAAATTTAATTGCTTTTCACAAGATTCCCTTACCTTTAAGCCTCGACTATCGTCCATATCCTTAACGAACCAGGGAACCTTTGAAAAGACTGCTTTATAGTATCTTATTGTTGCACTGTATATTGCTATGTTCCTGTAATGCGATAAAGGACAGGATAAGTAATGACACATTATTGTCCCAAAAATTGGTTTCGGCTCAGGCATTGAATAAATGTGCAGACAATATGGTGGTTTGCAAAAGAGATTCAGTTTCAAAAATAAAACTTTGTATTTCCGATTCTGAACCTCCAAAATACAATTCAGATAAATTATTTTCCAAAATAAAACCTCCAATCTTATCTTCACTTCCCTTTCTGGTGAAGTACGATATGAAGCAACTTGAAATCGCTAAAGAGAAAGATTTATGCTTATCAGTAAAACAAAAAATCCAAAATTCTTTTCAAATCATAACAAGCCCTACTGAACGACATAATAATCATAAAAACCCATTTTTAGCGTTATGCATTATATTTTTTGCATTAGCAATTTTAGCCTTTATCATCGGCACTGTAAGCCTTGATTACGGTGCGGAAATTATTTTTTCTCTTTTTGCATTTGCCCTTATTATATTATCTATAACTTTTTTAATTCTTTGGCTTGCCACCTTAATAGTGAATGCGAAAGACAATAGAAGCAAACAAAATGCTCATCATTTGACAAACAAAGTCAATAATCGAGACCTTTGGCTTGTAGTAGGTTCGTTGATAGTTTCAATTATTTCAATTATTCCCATTATCAGCAATCCATTCTCTGCTTTAGCAACCTTTTACATCATCTTTTTGTTGGCCAGTCTTGCCTTTTTTTATTTCCTTGTGAAATGGTTTGCCCGAGCAAAGCAACCTAATGAGTATAATTCAGACAATGAGGCTAACAAGAAAAGAATGGTGTTTTGGATAACCAGTTTCACTGAATTTATACTTTTATTCTGGCTAAACTTAAACAATCCAGATGCTTTTTTTGAATTCCAGTTTCTCCTCCCAATTTTATTAATTGCGGCCCTGGTTTTGTTCATTATATGGCTTGTCCACTTGATTAAACAACGAAAAAAATCAACAGGATCTAAATAATAAAGCCTCAATAGGGCCAAATTCAACCACTTGAAAAATATTTCCTCTCTCATTTGGAAATATAAAATCTTTCCCCTTACCTTTGCAACCGAATTACAATTGAGTAATTCAGATTTTACATTTTGCAGCTTATCAAGAAAGGCAGAGGGATTAGGCCCTGTGAAGCCTTAGCAACCCTGTTACGGATAGTTTCCGTAGCTGAAGGTGCTAAATCCTACCTCCGGATTCAAAAATTGGAGGTTAGATAAGTAGAACGACATTTGCCCCAAAACAGATTTATTTGATTTTTTGGCAAATACGCTCTCTTATCGGGACGTGTTTGCAGGCATTCTTATGCGTTCTCCTTTTGGAGAAGGGAAGGGATGAGAGGCCAACATTTTCCGGTGAAGAGGAGCCTCTTATCCCAACGCATTTTTTGCCTGGCTGCATATTTTTTAACTTTTTAAACCTTTAAAAATTAACAAATTATGCAAGAAGAAACCAGAATTTTAAACAGTATCCCGGTTGATCCGCTCACCGGTGCCATTTCAACGCCCATTTACCAGACTTCCACTTTTGAGCAGGAAGCGCCAGGCGTACACAAGGGCTTCGATTATGCGCGAAGCAATAATCCCACAAGGAAAGTCCTCGAAGATCTCGTAGCCACGCTTGAAAACGGCAAGGCTGGCTTTGCTTTCGCCAGTGGACTCGCAGCTATTGATGCGGTGATCAAATTGCTCAGCGCCGGGGATGAAGTACTCGCGGTGGATGATATCTATGGTGGAACTTACAGGATATTTACCCATATCTATTCCAGGTTTGGCATCAAGGCAAACTATGTTGATACCAGTGATATCAACAATGTCATTGACAATATCACCCCAAAAACAAAGTTTGTATGGATTGAAACACCAACCAATCCTACCCTGAAAATATCAGATATTGAGACAATTGCAAAAATCGCACACCAGAATGGCGCATACCTTGTGGTTGACAATACCTTTGCTTCTCCTGCCTTACAAACCCCTCTTGATCTTGGTGCCGATATCATCATCCATAGCGCGACCAAATACCTGGCGGGACACAGCGATGTCATTGCAGGCGTGGTAGTTGTAAACACGCAGGACCTCGCTGAAAAAGTGAAATTTATTCAGAATTCATCCGGTGGCATCCTTGGACCATTTGATTCCTGGTTGACGATAAGAGGTATTGAAACATTGACGCTCAGGATACAAAAACAATCTGAAACAGCTCAGAAACTGGCAGAATATCTTCTTGAAAATGATGCTGTTGACACCGTCTTCTATCCTGGGCTTGCGAGTCATCCAAACCATGACATCGCAAAGAAACAACAGAAGCTTTTTGGCGGGGTCGTCTCTTTTACTTTAAAAGAAGATACGCTTGAAGCTGCTGAGAAAGTCGTAACCACTACAAAGCTGTTCCACCTTGCCGAAAGCCTTGGAGGTGTTAAAAGCCTTATCTGCCACCCTGCACAAATGACCCACAAATCCATCCCGGAAGAAACGCGTATCGCAAGTGGTGTAAAAAACTCACTCATAAGGGTTTCTGTGGGTATTGAGCATGTAGACGATCTGATTGAAGACATTAAAAATGCACTTCTAAACGTAACTGCAGAAGTAGAATTAAAAAAATAAAAGATTAAAAAATTGGAGGCAACGCATTGCAACGAAGGTTTTCACTGACTCCTGATGCCTGACTCCTGACTCCTGATTATTATGAGACAAAAACTAAACATCGGACTTTTCGGCTTTGGCTGTGTAGGCAAGGGACTCTATGACGTCCTGGAACATACGCACGGACTCAAAGCAAATATTGCACGTATTTGTGTGAAGGACAAGAATAAAGAGCGCCCCATTCCTGCTTCTTATTTTACTTTTGATAAGTATGACATTCTGGATGATGACAGTATCAATGTCATCGTGGAATTGATAGATGATGCTGATTCGGCCTATGAAATCGTGAGTTATGCCCTGAGAAAAGGTAAGGCAGTAGTATCAGCAAATAAAAAAATGATTGCTGAACATTTTGATGAATTGCTTGCCCTTCAAAAAGAATTCGATGTGCCATTTCTCTACGAAGGCGCTGCCTGTGCCAGTATCCCGGTGATCCGGAACCTGGAAGAGTATTATGACAATGACCTTTTGAATTCTATAGAAGGAATTGTGAATGGTTCTACCAATTTTATCCTTACCAAGATGTACAACGAGGGCAGGGATTATGCTGAAGTACTGGCTGAGGCACAAACCCTTGGCTTTGCTGAATCAAATCCGGCCCTGGATGTGGAGGGCTTTGATGCACGGTACAAATTATCACTTTTGGCAGCACATGCTTTTGGTTTGTTTATCAAACCTGGTGACATATTCAAATATGGCATCAATACCATATCAGATAGTGACATACGCTATGCCAAAGAAAAAGGATACAAGATCAAACTCACTGCCCATGCAAGAAAGATAGGCAAGTCACTGGGCCTGTGGGTGGTGCCGCAGTTCATCAAACCAAATCATGCGCTGTATAATATTGATAATGAATACAATGGTGTATCAGTAGAAGGGGTGTTTTCTGACCGGCAATTCTTTTCAGGCAAAGGGGCAGGGAGCCATCCCACCGCATCTGCTGTATTGTCTGATATTTCTGCCATTAGCTACAATTACTGCTATGAGTACAAGAAAAAATCGCAGGAGGGTACCCTGAATTATGAACCTGGTCTGACTGTAAAAATGTATTGCCGTTTCCCATCCGGAATCAAAATCAGCGACCTGCCTTTTGAAAATATTGAGCAATCATTTAATAGTCCTGACCTGAATTATGTAATTGGTAATGTGAACCTTGCAGACTTAACTGAAGGCGGGTTACTGGAGAGGAATGATCTGTTTTTTGCACAGGCAGGCGATGAGGTTGAGATTAGAAATGTACCAGAGTTTGTAGATGAGAATAAGGTGTTTGAGATAGCGTTGTAGAGTTGCCAACTTTTAAAAAGTTGTCAAACCTTACCGATTAGCTTTTTCTTTTTAGGAAGGCCAACTTTTTGAAGCGTTTTATTTGCCGCATCTAATTTTTCCTGAAACAGTGGCAGATTGAGATACTTTTCCAGGTCAGGATCAATTCTGACAATAGGAGTCTTCTTTTTATTCAATTCCTTAATGTCCATAAAGCAAAGTTAAACATTTTTTCTCTTAACAAGAAAGGCCTCATATTCGTTCCCGGGTTTAAACTCCTCCCACTCTTCATTTAACAAGCCATAAAGAATAAAATCAATCAGGATTTCAGGTAAATATCTACTTATACCAATTCTGTAAAGCCTTGTCCTCGAATGAGTACTGCCCTGTGCATATACATAGCTTTCGGGGTATTTATCAGTAAAAGCATAAATAGTTGATACAACTGTCGCCAATACTTTTTCACTATCACCATTGTTTGATATGACTATATCATTTATTTTTCCTGTTGATTCATCCTTATCCCCAAATGCAAGATTATAAACGCCTTGTAAGTTAGTCTCACTATATCGCACAAGCTTTTGAATTCGCCCTTTAGGGCCGTCGCTGATAAATTCAAATAGAAAAAGTGATTTTTCTGATTTCAATTCATATTTTGGTAAATTCATGATGATTTAATCCGTGAAATCCAAAGATGGTAACTTTTTTTCAAAAGTTGCCAACTCTCTGTCCTTAAAACACCACCCTCCATATCAATTTCACCACCCCTTCGGTAGATTGCGGACGCACATAATCAATGTCGTTCAGATTATTATAGCCCATATCATAAACCGCGTAAAGGTCTGTGCCAATGAGCGGTATCCAATGCAAACGGAAATTGTATTGTAAAATACTGTTCAATGTATTCCATTGTGTAAAAACAGAAATATCCAAACGGGTACTGAATGCATAATTGATATATGGGTCTAATTGGTTGACAGGGGTTTTGGCTGAGGGAATCTGGATATAATTATAGGAGTAATCCGCGTTTATATTCAAATGTTTGGAGAAATTGATACCGCCTGAGGCTGTAATTGTCTGAATAGTACCGCCATAATAGGTTCCCCAGTTATAGCCTATCAGTCCCCAAACCCTTTTTGCATTGCTCGTTGCAAAAATAAATTCGGTATTATGCATGTGATACATTCCTGCGGGGATGATTGTGGTACTGTTTAATGAAAAAGCATCATCCACCCGGTCATAAGATTGGTACAGGTTAAACTCAAACCAACTGCCATCTTTAAAAGCAATCCCAAGCGGACGTGTTTCATTGTTCCAGGATTCAAGCTTTCCTGTACTTTGAGTGATGAAGTATGAAAAAGTTGTCGGACTGATAAATACCCCGAAAGCTATGTATATGCACAGGGCAGTACTCATTCGAGGACAAGGCTTTACAGAATGAAAAAGTTGTCGGACTGAAATCAAATTTCTGTATGCCATATTGAGTGAACCACCTTGGTTGAATATCAAGGTTCCCGTTTATAGCATTATAGTTACTTCGGTATAAAAATCCCAGGGCCGGGTTAAAGTTTTGCTGAATACTGCTCACACTTAAGTAACTGCTGACAAGATCATTCAAATAAGTATATCCGGCCTTGTATGTGAGCGAGTTGTCCCTTGTTTTGTAATTATCAATACTTTCAGCTATCTGCCCGGATAGGCTTAGGTTTTTATCTTTGAGAAAAGTGGAAGTCGCATATTGTCCGTCAATCCCGATCACTTGGTTGGCACCAATATTATTGATGTGTGATGTCATGATAGCCCCGATATATGACTGGCTGCCAATATCATATTTATATCGGATAACGGTATTATTTGTAGCCGGGATAGAATCTTTAGAGCCTGTTTCAAGGCTCAGCGCCCCGATATTGCTGCTGCCTATTTTCCCGAACAGCCTTGCACCACCAATAACCGGGACAGGCATCAAGCCTTCGAAGCCTATTTGCCTGGTATAGAATAGATAACTGCTGTTTCCCAAACCAAACTGAAAGTAATTATATCCCTCGAGGAAGAACTCGCGCTTTTCAGGATAAAGAACATTGAAACGGGTGAGGTTCACCGGGATTTGGTCTGCTTCTACCTGCGCATAGTCG